>NZ_JBNQTI010000003.1:114100-141602 GCF_050325825.1 Kitasatospora sp. LaBMicrA B282 | reverse complement strand
CCCGAACGGCCGGCCGAGGCCGAGCCGGCCGACGGCGTGCCGGCCGACGGCGTGCCGGCCGACGCCGGTTCGCCGGCCGCCTGGCTGATCGCGCCCGCCTCACCGGGGCCGATGCGGCCGCCGACCGCCGCCGACTTCCCGGGTTGGGACTCGGTGGTGATCGACTTCCCGCCGGACGACACCGAGTCGGCCGCCGAGCGCGCGGTGCCCGAACCGCGCGCCGCGGTCGAGGCGGCGGAGGCGGAGCCGGACCAGGCGGCCGGCGCAGCGCAGCCGAAGCGGTCGCTGCTGGCCGGGCGGCGGCCCTCGCCGCTGCTGCTGCTCTCCTCCGGGGTGCTGGTCGGCGGGGCGGTCTCCGGGGTGGTCCTGGTGCTGCTGGCCGGCTGGGGGCTGGCCTACCTGTCGGCCAAGCTCGGTGACCTGACCAAGAAGTTCGCGGTCTTCGGGATCCCGCTGCTCACCATGAGCGTCTCCACCTTCTGGTTCTGGGGGCGGACCGAGGGCCGCTGGGGCTCGCCGCTGGCGAAGGGCGCGCCGATGACGCACGCCGCCTGGTCCGCGGCCCCCGGGGTGCTGCGGGTGGCGGGGGTGCTGTCGGCGGTCTTCCTGCTGCTGGTGGCGATGAAGCGGCGCGGGCCGAAGGCCGGCTGAGGGCCGGTCGGGCGCGGCTCGGGCGGCCGGCGAGATCCGTCAGGCAGGCGCTACGCCCCGAGCTTGCGGACCAGCGCGACCAGCGCCGCCCGCCGGGTGGCCCGGCTGTCCTCGCCGGTGCCGGCCATGACCATCGCGACCACCTTCGGGGCGGCGAACCACCAGGCGGAGAGCGCGAAGACCGCGTAGAGCAGGTGCTCGGCGGGCAGCTCCCCGCTCACCGTGCCGGCCTGCTGGGCCTGCGCGACGGCGTGCACCCGCTTGGCGTAGTACGCGCTGCGCTCGGTGTCCCGCTCGGTGGGGTACGGCTCCAGCAGCAGGCCCTCCCAGCGCAGCAGGCGCAGGAAGGTGGGGTTGCCGGTGTGCCAGTCGAAGAGCAGGCCGGCGAACTCGCCGAGGTCGTCGCAGTACTCGGGCAGCGGGGAGGCGGCGGCCATCACCTTGGTCAGCTCGTGGTCGATGACGTGTCCGAAGAGCTGCTGCTTGTTGCCGAAGTACTGGTAGATCCGCTCCTTGTTGACCCCGGCCGACTTGGCGATCCGGTCCACCCGGGCGCCTTCGGGGCCGTACTCGGCGAACTCCTGCACGGCGGCGTCGAGCAGCAGCTGCTTGGTTCTCCCGGTGTCCCATGCCATGCCAGCAGCCTACGCACTCCAACTGGATGGTTGGACATCGCCGGAGCCCTCTGGCAAACTCCAACCAACCAGTTGGTTGGAGTTTCGCCCGCAGCACTCGGGCGCCGCTCCGCCGACGATCGACGAGTTCTCGGGGGTTCCGCCATGCCTGCTCCGACGACGTCCGCCGCACCCGCGACCCCCGGGGTCGCCGCCACCGCGGTCCCTGCGGCCCCGGCGCCCGCGCCGACCGTGCACCACCGCGCCCTCTACACCTGGCTGGCGGTCTACCCGACGATCACCCTCGCCTCGGTGCTGACCGCCCCGCACACCACCCACCTGCCGGTCTACCTGCGCACCGGGCTGCTGGTCACCCTGGTGGTCCCGGTCGTGGTCTACGGGCTGATGCCGGCGCTGCTCAAGGGCCACACGGCCGCCGCCGGCCGCCGCGCCGCCCGTCGCACCCGCCTCGCCCGGCGGTAGCCGCCGGGGTCGGGGGCGGGAGCGCCGGCGCGCTCCCCAGCCGACGTGATCCGAAAGACACGCCCTAGTCCCGCAGCGCGGTGGTGTACCGGATCGCGGTGCGGCGCACCAGGCTGCCGTCCGGGCCGGCCAGCGGGGCGAGGGAGGCCAGGGCGGCCGCGCGGGCCTCGTCGAGGCGTTCGGCCGGGATCGCCTCCAGGAGTCCGCGCCAGCCGCCGGCCCGCTGCGAGCGCCACCAGGCCGCGGCGTCCGGGTAGTGGGTGACGGCGCAGTGTTCGACCGCTCGTACGTCGGTGAAGCCGGCCCGGTGCAGCAGTTGGGCGGCCTCCTCGGGGCTGCGGCCCAGCGGGTTGAACCGGGCCGCCCGGCTCTGCCGCAGCCGGGCGGCCTCCGGCGGCAGGAAGGCGTTGAGCGCCGCGCGCGGGCGCTCCCAGCCCGGCTCGTCCGCGCCGAACGCGGTGAAGCCGAACCGCCCGCCGGGCACCAGCACCCGGTGCACCGAGGCCAGCGCGGCCGCCGGGTCGGGGGTGAAGATCACTGCGAACGAGGAGAGCGCGGCCTCGAAGGAGCCGTCCGGGAAGCCGAGGTCCTCGGCGTCGTCGATCCGGACGCAGACGTTGCGCAGTCCGCGGCCGGCGGCCTGGGCGGCGGTGGCGCGGACCATGCCGTCGGCCAGGTCGACCCCGACCACGTAGCCCTCCCGGCCGACCTCGGCCAGCGCCGCGAAGAGCACCGCACCGCGGCCGCAGCCGATGTCCAGCACCCGGTCGCCGGGGCGCAGGCCGGCCAGCCGGGCCAGCCGGGCGCCGATCGGGTTGAAGAACGCGCCGTTGGCCTCGTCGTACTCGTCGGCCGCGAGGCTGAAGGCCTTGGCCAGCGCGGCCTTGCGGCGGCGGCCGGCGTCGGTGTCCGGTTCGGCGGGTGACTCACCTCGGAGCTGAGTGTTCGTCATATCGTCATGGTGGTCCTGCTGTGGCGCGCGTCACAAGGGGGCGAAGCGGGGCGCGGCGGATCGCGGCGGCGCAGTCGGGCTCCCCGGGCGCCGAGCGGGCGGCGGTCGAGCGGCGGTCGAGCGGTCGCGTCGGGCCTTCAGGCGCCGAGCAGGCAGCGCAGTTGGGCGAGCAGCTGGTCGGCCCCGGTGTAGCCGATGCCCTCGAACCAGAGCCGGTCGTCGACCCGGAAGGCGCGCCGGGCCCGGACCGCGCCGAGCGACTGCCAGCCGGCCCCGGTCAGCACGGCGGTCGCGCCGGCGGCGTCGGGGTCGCCGTGCACCGCGTACAGCAGCAGGTCGCCGTCGGCGCCGGCCAGTTGGTCGGGGGGCACCTCCAGGGCGAACCGGTCGGCGTTCTGGGCCTCGGGCCGGCCGAGCTGGAGGTCGGCGAGCACGCTTCCGGGGAAGTTCTGCCGCCCGTAGAGCCGGATCCGGCCGCCCGGGACGAACCGGACCAGGCTGATCCGGCGCCCGGCGGTGGCGCCCGGCCCGCCGAGCGCCCGCAGGGTCTGGGCGAGCTGGCCGCGGTAGGCCTCGGCCACCGTCTCGGCCGCGGCCTGCCGGCCCAGTGCCCGGGCGTGCAGCTGGACGTTCTCCTTCCACGGGGAGCCGGTGGTGTGGGTGAGCACGGTCGGGGCGATCGCGCGCAGCTGCTGGAAGCGGTCGCCGTCGCGGAGCAGGCTGCCCAGGATCAGCTGCGGGCGCAGTGCGGCGATCGCGGCCGGGTCCGGGGCGCCGACGGTGCCGGTCGGGGCGATCTCGGCGAGCCGGGCGGGCGGCCAGTAGTCCGGCAGGCCGGGGTCCGCGGCCGGCCGGCAGGCGCCGACCGGGGTGATGCCCAGGGTCATCGCGGAGTCCAGCTCGGCGGTGTCCAGCACCACCACCCGCCGCGGCTCCGCGGGCACCAGGACCGGGCCGGTGGCCGCCGTGACGGTCGCGGCGGGTGCCGGCCCGCCGGTGTCGAGCGCGGACCGCGGGGCGCGGAAACCGGGGGCCCGCAGGCCCGGCAGCCGGTCGCAGCCGTCGAGCACGGACGCCAGGGCGGCACCGAGGGCGGCGGTCAGGACGGTGCGGCGGGGCGGGGGACGGCGCATCCGGGCTCCTCTGACCGATCATCAGCTGAACTATGTCCCGAATGTCGCGAAAATATCGTTTTGCGACTGGCTTTAGGCTGTTGGAATGTCTGCTGGAACGTCTGCTGCCCTGCCCGCCGGAGTCCCCGGCGGTCCCGGACCCACTGCTCCGCTCACGGTCGGCTTCGACCTCGACATGACCCTGCTCGACACCCGCCCGGGCATCAAGGCCACCTACCTGGCGCTCTCCGCCGAGACCGGTACCTACGTCGACGCCGACCTGGTGGTCACCCGGCTCGGTCCGCCGCTGACCGTCGAGCTGGCCAACTGGTTCGAGGCGGAACGGGTGCCCGCCGTCGCGGACCGCTACCGCGAGCTCTACCGCGACCACGCCTTCGCCCCCACCGTGCCGCTGCCCGGCGCGCTCGACGCGGTGGCCGCGGTGCGGGCCGCCGGCGGCCGGGTCGCGGTGATCACCGGCAAGTACGAGCCCAACGCGCGGCTGCACCTGGAGCACGCCGGCATCGAGTTCGACGCCCTGGTCGGCGACCTGTGGGCGGAGACCAAGGGCGTGGCGCTGCGCGAGCTGGGGGCCGGGATCTACGTGGGCGACCACCTCGGCGACATCGTCGGGGCGCGGGCGGCCGGGGCGCTGGCGGTCGCGGTGGCCACCGGGCCGTACGACACCGCACAGCTGGCCGCGGCCGGCGCCGACGTGGTGCTGTCCGACCTGCGCGCCTTCCCGCAGTGGCTGGCCGACTTCCGGCGCCGTGCGACGGGGGCCGGGACCGGGGCCGGATCGGGGTCCGGAGCCGCGGCGGCGCACTGAGCCCGCGGCGCCGCGCCGGGGCGACGCGCCCGGGCGCCGGGTCGCGGCCGGGAGTCCCCGGCAGTGGCCTCAGCCCTGGGCGTTCGCCCGGCGGCGCTGGGCCCGGGCCGAGCGGAACATGCCGACCAGCGCCAGCAGGAAGCCGACCGGCATCAGCATGCAGGCGAAGTAGGCCGGGGTGGGCAGCGGGGTGAGGTGCAGGAAGAGCGGGACGAAGGTCGCCAGCACGGCCAGCGAGCCCAGCACGAAGACCACCGCACCCACCTTGACCAGGCCCTCGCCGGACTCCTTGTCGCTCACCGCAGTTCTCCTCAAGCTCGGGTCCACCGGGGGACCGACCACCGCTCCCGGGGGTGCCCGGAGCTCGCCGTCCCAGTTTCGCAGAGTCCGCCGGTGGGGCGGGGCCCGACCGACCGGTCCCCCGCCCGCCCGCTGCGACCTGCGCCGATCCGGCCGCCGTCACTGCCTGCGGTTCGCCGGGGACAGCGAGTTTCGAACGCCCGGTGCCGCGGGTATGCAGCTTCTCGCACGGGGTCGCCCGACCCCGATTCCTACCTGCCAGGGGGTGTGAGCCTTGACGATCGGCCGAGCGGCCTCGTCCGGCCGCACCGCCGTGCCCAGGTCGGCCTTCCTCGCCAGAACCGGACAGCGACCACCGGACGTGTGCGAGTGAAACCCCCGCGCGGTCGTTAGCCTGCTGCCGACGGTCCGCCGTTCCCCGGCCCATCCCCCCGCCCGCGTCCCCCGCCCACCAGCGCCGGACGCACCGCGCGACCGGGCCACCCCACCCCCGTACCAGGCACCCCGGCGACGTCGCCGGGGCGCCTCTACCCACACCGAGGACATTCGAGATGCCCACCGGCCAGGTCAAATGGTTCAACGAGACGAAGGGTTTCGGCTTCCTGTCGCGCGACGACGGTGAGGACGTCTTCGTCCACAGCAAGGCACTGCCCGCCGGGCTGAGCACGCTCAAGCCGGGTCAGCGGGTGGAGTTCGGCGTGGTCGCGGGGCACCGCGGCGAGCAGGCGATGGGGGTGACCCTGCTGGACGCGCTGCCGTCGGTGGCCGCCGCGCAGCGCCGCAGCGCCGACGACATGGCACCGATCGTGCAGGACCTGATCACCATGCTGGACGGCGCGCTGCCCGGCCTCCAGCACGGCCGCTACCCGGCCAAGCCGGTCGGCCAGAAGCTGGCGGCGGCGCTGCGCGCGGTGGCCGACCAGTTCGACGTCTGAGCCGGGCGCCCGGCCGGCCCGCCCCGCCGCCGGAGCCGCCGCCTCACGGGAAGGCGAGCGCCTCCGGGGGCAGCGCCGGCACCAGGCCCTGCTCGGCCGCCCGGTCGAGCAGGGCCCGCACCGCCGCGTAGCCCTCCTCGCCGAGGTCGGCGGTGAACTCGTTCACGTAGAGCCCGATGTGCTGGTCGGCCACCGCCGGGTCCATCTCCTGGGCGTGCGCCAGCACGTACGTCCGGGAGGCCGCCGGGTCGGCCCAGGCCGCCTCGACCGAGTCGCGGACGGCCGCCGCCAGCTCGCGCAGCCGCGCCGCGCCCAGCGAGCGCTTGGCGATGATCGCGCCGAGCGGGATCGCCAGCCCGGTGCGCTCCTCCCAGGCCTCGCCCATGTCGGCGAGCTTGACCAGCCCGTACTGCCGGTAGGTGAACCGCGCCTCGTGGATCACCAGGCCGGCGTCCACCCGGCCGTCCCGGACCGCCGGCATGATCTCGTGGAACGGCAGCACCACGACCTCGCCCAGCCCGCCCGGCACCGCCTGCGCCGCCCAGAGCCGGAAGAGCAGGTAGGCGGTGGACCGCTCGCTGGGCACCGCCACCGTCTTCCCGGTCAGGTCGGCCGCGCCGTCCTCGGGCCGGGTGAGCACCAGGGGGCCGCAGCCACGCCCCAGCGCCCCGCCGCACGGGAGCAGCGCGTACTCGTCGAGCAGCCAGGGCAGCGCCGCGTAACTGACCTTCAGCACGTCCAGCTCGCCGCGCTCGGCCAGCGTGTTGGTCACGTCGATGTCGGCGAAGGTGACCTCGGGCGCGTCGACGCCGGGGAGCAGCCCGTGGGTCCAGGCATGGAAGACGAAGGTGTCGTTCGGGCAGGGCGAGTAGGCGATCCGCAGCGGCTCGGCCATCGACGGCCTCCTCAGGTCGGTCCGGTCAGGAGTGCGCGGCCGTGCGCGGCCGCATCAGCAGTGCGCGGCCGTCAGCAGCCGGTCGTAGGGCAGCGCGGCGAAGGCCCGCTCCAGCGCGGCCAGCGCCTCGTCGATCCGCCAGGCGGCGCGGTCGCGCGGGCCCACCGGGTTGGAGACGGTGCGCAGCTCCAGCGCCGGGACCCGCAGCCGGGCGGCCGCCTCGGCCACCCCGAAGCCCTCCATCGCCTCGGCGGCGGCACCGGGGTGCCGGGCGGCCAGCTCGGCGGCGCGCTGTGCGCTGCCGGTCACCGTGGAGACGGTCAGCACCGGGCCGGTCAGCGCGCCGGTGGCGGCGGCCAGCAGGGCGACCAGCTCCGGCGGCGGGGTGTGCGCGGCGGTGCCGAAGCCGAGCTCGGCGACGTCCCGGAAGCCCTCCGGGGTCTGCGCGCCCAGGTCGGCGGCCACGATCGCGTCGGCCGCCACGACCGTGCCGATCGGGGCGTGCGGCGCGAAGCCGCCGGCGATCCCGGCCGAGACCACCAGCGGGTGCCGCTCGGCGGCCAGCGCGAGGGCGGTGGCGGTGGCGGCCGCGGCCGGGCCGACCCCGGCCGTCACCACCGTCACCCGGTCGGCCGGTGCGCCGCGCCGCACCGCGTCGGCCTCGGCGGGCACCGCGACCACGACGAGCAGCCGGTCCCCGGTGCCGGGGGCCGGCTGCTCGCCGGTGCGGTGCGGCAGGGTCACTGACCCTGCGAGGCGTCCGGGGTCGCCTGGCCGACCGGCAGCGAGTTGTTGACCAGGTCGACGAACCAGACCGCGATGATGCCCGGGCTGGCGGTGTCGGCGGTCTTGGGGTCGAACTCGATCACCGTCAGCGCGGTGTCGCGGTTCGAGGTCAGCAGGTTGGCGGCCGGCTGCAGGCCGGAGAAGGTGTTGTCCTTCTGGAAGTTCGCCACCACGGCGCCCTGGCCGCCGCCGCCGTTGGTGAAGGCGCGCCAGCCGTTCTTCGCGCTGTCGGGGTCGATGCCGACGCCGATCCGGTCGTTGGACTTGACCGTGATCTTGTCCTTGTAGCTGCCCGCCGGCTGGTTGGAGAGCGCGGCGCAGTTCTGCCGGGCCTGGGTGTCCAGCGGCTTGCCACCGTTCCAGCACGCCGGCGTCGGGAACACCTGGTGCGAGTTCCGGCCGACCGTGACGGTGACCTTGGTGGTGTTGGGCGTGGGCTGGCTGGCGGCGTAGGCGACCGACGCGCCGACCGACGCGGCGGCGATCACGGCTGCGGCGGCGCCGACGGCGAGGACGCGGGGGCTGAGGCTCATAGCACGAAGGCTATCCAACTCTGACGATCACGCTACGCGGGGGTGCGGTGCGCCGCCGCGGACCCCCAGGCGGACGAACGCCACCGCGGTCCACAGCAGCGCCACCCCGAGCAGGGCGGCGGCCACCGAGAGGCCGAGCGTGCCGTCGAGCGGCAGCAGGATGCCGAGCGCCCCGCCGAACACCCAGGCGAGCTGCATCAGGGTCTCCGAACGGGCGAACGTGGAGGTCCGCACCGCCTCCGGGACGTCCCGCTGGATCAGCGAGTCCAGCGCCAGCTTGGCCAGCGAGGCGGCGATCCCGGCCACCGCGGCCACCACCAGCACGGTCACGATGCCGTACCAGAGCGCGCTGGCCACGGCTGCCGCGGTGGCCAGCATCAGCATCAGCGTGATGGTGGCCTCGCCGCCGCGGCTGCGCAGCCAGGAGCCGAACACCGAGCCGAGCGCGTTGCCACCGCCGGCCGCCACCGCCAGCAGGGCCAGACCCACCGTCGGCGACACCCCGCCGACCGGGTCCACCCGCAGCAGGAAGGCCAGGAAGAGGGTGAGGAAGCCGCTCAGCCCGCGCAGCGCCGCCACCGCGCGCAGGCCCAGGATCACGGCCGGGCCGACGGTGCGCAGGCTGGCCTTGGCCCGCGGCGCCTCGGCGGGCGGCGTCTCGCCGGGGTTGGTGTGCGGCTCGGCGTGCAGCACCGCGCGCTGCTCGCCCTTGGCCGAGTCCACCTGGTGCGGCAGGTGAAAGGCCATCAGGGTGCCGATCACGAAGACCAGGAAGGCGCCGCGCAGTGGCCAGGCCGGGCCGATCAGGTGCAGCAGGCCGCCCACGCCGGCGGCCAGACCGGTGGCCAGCAGACCCGCCAGGGTCACCCGGGAGTTCGCCTTGACCAGGGTCACCCGGGCCGGCTTGAGCCGCGGCACCACCACGCTGCGCACCACGCCGTACGCCTTGGAGGCGACCAGGCAACCCAGCGCCTCCGGGTAGAGGGTGAGGTTGCCGTTGGTGATCGAGCTCGCCATGGTCCAGGCGAGCACCGCGCGGCTGAGCATCGCCATCGCCATCGCGGCCCGGCGACCGTGCGGCACCCGGTCGAGCAGCGGGCCGATCACCGGGGCGAGCAGCGCGAAGGGGGCCATGGTGACCAGCAGGTAGAGCGCCACCCGGCCGCGGGCCTCGGTGGTGGGCACCGAGAAGAAGATGGTGGAGGCCAGCGCGATGGTGATCAGCATGTCGCCGAACGAGTTCAGCGCGTGCAGCTCGATCAGCTTGGCCAGGCCGGACTCGCCGGCGCCGTCGGCCGAGGTGGCCTTGCGGATCCGGCGGCCGGTGCCGTGCACCACCCGGCCGGTGCGCAGGCCGGCGGCGGAGGCGCTGCGGAGCAGCAGGCCGCGGCGCGGGGCGGTGTCGACGGGGGCGGACTCCACGGTGGGCTCGTCGCCGGCGGGGTCCTCGGGGTCCTCGGGGGCTCCGGGGTCCTCAGGGTCCTCGGGGTCCTCAGGGTCCTCAGGGCCGGCGGCGTCGGTGGGGCCCTCGGGGTCGGCCGGGCCTTCGGCCTCGGTGGCCGGCCCGGCGGCGGGCTCTTCGGGCAGCGGGCACCGGTCCTCCGGCTGTGGGCCCGTACCGTCCACAGGGGGGACCGGAAGCTGCTGTCGCGGCACGGCGACCGGCGAGGCGTGCGACGACGGATTTTCGTCCGCCACACTGGCCATCCTGCCTGACAAACCTCGCCAGGACGAGGGATTGCCGTCGGCTCGGCGTGGCTGATTGACGCGGCGCGCCCCGACCGCCCGCCGGCGCGCCCCGCCGGTGCGCCGCGGTTCGCCCGGGGAAACCGGACGGGCTGTCGCCGGAAGCTTCCCGACGGGTAGCCTGCACTACGCGACTGCCACGGCGGTCGCACCACGCGACCGCGGCGGCGGAGCGCGCGGCGTGGCGGCCGGCCTGGCCGGTGGGCGGCGCGGCCGGTCCCCGCGAGGCTCCCGGTCACGCAGAATAGGGGCGGTACCACGAGCTGGCGGTACCGGCGGCAGGCCCGAGCGATGCGACACCCGCGGGTGCGCACCCGGCCGCCGTGACGGTCCCGAAAGGCCCGGGCGAGCCACCGGGCGACTAGGCTGCAGGCAAGAAGACTGGAGAGAACCGACGCCGTGAGTGCTGCGATGCGAAGCCGTACCCCCGACCGGCTCTGTGCCGAGGCCGTCGAACTCGCCAGGCAGGCAGCGGTCGAGGCGGTGGGCGCCGAGGCCGTCGGCACGCCGCTGGCCGCCCGCGCCGAGGGCGAGCGGGTCGTCACCCACACCTTCGAGTGCCGGGACCCCGCCTACCGCGGCTGGCACTGGGCCGTGACGGTGGCCCGGGCGCCGCGCGCCAAGGTGGTCACCCTGGACGAGGTCGTGCTGCTGCCCGGCCCCGACGCGGTGCTGGCCCCGCAGTGGGTGCCGTGGAGCGAGCGGCTGCTGCCCGGTGACCTCGGTCCCGGCGACCTGCTGCCCACCGACGCGCACGACGTGCGGCTGGAGCCCGGCTGGACCGGGGACGACGAGCCCGCGCCCAACGCGGCGGTCTTCGACGGCGAGGAGGACCTGGAGCTGTCCGACCCGCACGTCCAGCCGGCCCCCGCGCGGGCGCAGATCGGCGCGGTCGCCGAGGAGCTCGGGATGTCCCGGGCCCGGGTGCTCTCCCGGCTCGGGCTGCACCTGGCCGCCGACCGCTGGGAGAAGGCGCACGGCCCGCAGACCCCGATGGCCCAGTCCGCGCCGGCCTCCTGCACCACCTGCGGCTTCCTGGTGCCGATCGGCGGTTCGCTGGGTCAGGCGTTCGGCGTCTGCGGCAACGAGTTCGGGCCGGCCGACGGCCAGGTGGTCTCGCTCGGCTACGGCTGCGGCGGCCACTCGGAGGCGGCCGTGCTGCCGGCTCCGCCGGTGCCGGCCGAGCTGATCCTGGACGAGACCGTGGTCGAGCCGCTGCACCTGCACCCGGACCGCACCGGCGGTTCGGTCGAGCCGGACGCCCCGGCCGAGGAGCTCGGGCACTCCTGAGCCCCGTCTTCTGAGCCCGGTCTTCTGAGCCCTCTCTTCGCTCCACCGGACGGACCCGCTCGCCACGGCGAGGGGGTCCGTCCGCGTTTCGTTCGCGTCCGTCGGACCGTCCCGCCGCACCGCGTCGGGAGCCCGTTGGTCGGCTCTGTCGCCTCCAGGGGAGAGAATGCCCCCAAGGGATCTCGTGTGACGGTTGGGGAAGGCGGGCGGGTCCAGTGGAGCCTCGCATCATCGGCAGCGGCGGCGACGAGCAGGAGGCCGACCGCTTCGGTACGGCCGAGCTGCGCCGCCGGGTCCTGGACGCCTGGGCGGCCTCGCCGGCCCGGTTCCGGGAGGACGCCAACGCCGAGGAGGAGCTGGCGCTCGGCGGTTACCGGGACCGGCTGGTGGTCGAGTTGGCGCAGAACGCGGCCGACGCCGCGGCCCGGGCCGGCCGTGGCACCGGGCGGCTGCGGCTGACCCTGCGGGACGGCGTGCTGGCCGCCGCCAACACCGGGGCGGCGCTGGACGCCGCCGCGGTGGAGTCGCTCTCCACCCTGCGGGCGTCCTCCAAGCGGGCCGATGCCGCGCCCACGGTGGGCCGGTTCGGGGTCGGCTTCGCCGCCGTGCTGGCGGTCAGCGACGAGCCGGCCATCGTCGGGCACGCCGGCGGGGTGCGCTGGTCGCTCGCCGAGGCCCGCACCCTGGCCGACCGGGAGGCCGCCGAACGCCCGGAGCTGGCCGAGGAGTTGCGCCGTCGCGACGGCCACGTCCCGCTGCTCCGGCTGCCGTTGCCGGCCAGCGGTGAGCCGCCGGCCGGCTACGACACGGTGGTGCTGCTGCCGCTGCGCGACGGCGCCGCCGAGGACCTGACCCGCCGGCTGCTGGCGGGGGTGGACGACGCCCTGCTGCTCACCCTGCCCGGCCTGGCGGAGATCGTGGTGGAGCTGCCGGACGGCCGGGTCCGCACCCTGACCCGGTCGGCCGCCGAGCGCTCGCCGGAGGGCCTTGCCGAGGTGCTGCTGACCGACCACGGTCCCGCCGGCAGCACCCAGGCGCGCTGGCAGACCGTCACCACCACCGGGTCGCTGGACCCCGCGCTGCTCACCGACCGCCCGGTCGAGGAGCGGGCCCGCCCGTTCTGGACGGTGACCTGGGCGGTCCCGATCTCCGCCGGCGGCACCCCGCAGCCGCTCCCGGTGGCGCCGGTGCTGCACGCGCCCACGCCCAGCGAGGAGCCGCTCGGCGTGCCCGCGCTGCTGATCGCCTCCTACCCGCTGGACTCCACCCGCCGCCACGTGGCGCCCGGCCCGCTGGCCGACTTCCTGACCGAACGGGCCGCCGAGGCCTACACCGAGCTGCTGCGGGCCCGCGGCGCCGACCTCGGCTCGCTCGCCCTGGTGCCCGGCCCGCTCGGCCAGGGCGCGCTGGACAACGCGCTGCGCGGCGCGATCCTCTCCCGGCTGCCCGGCACCGCCTTCCTGCCGCACCCGGCTGCGGTCGCCGAGGGGCTGCCGGCGCTGCGCCCGCGCGATGCCACGCTGCTGGAGGGCGCCGACTCCTCGGTGGTCGAGGCGCTGGCCCCGATCTTCCCGGGGCTGCTGCCGGCCGGGCTGGAGCGGCGGGCCGAGCTGCGGGCGCTGCAGGTGCGGCGGATCCCGCTGGCCGAGGTGGTCGACCAGCTCGGCGGCCTGGAGCGGGAGCCGGCCTGGTGGCGCAGCCTGTACGGGGCGCTGGTCGGGGCCGACCCGGAGGCGCTGGGCGCGCTGCCGGTGCCGCTGGCCACCGGCCGGACCGTGACCGGCCCGCGCCGGGTGCTGCTGCCCTCCGAGGACGCCGACTGGGCGGGCTTCCCCGGCTACCCGGAGGCGCTGGCCGAGGCGCTGGACCTGCTCGACCTGCGGCTGGCCCACCCGGAGGCCGCGCACCCGCTGCTGGCCAAGCTGGGCGCCGGCACCGCGACCCCCACCGGCATCCTGACCACCCCTGAGCTGCAGGCGGCGGTGGACCGCTCGCTGGACGTCGGCGAGGAGGACTTCGAGGGCGCGGTGGAGCTGGCCGACGCGGTGCTCGGCCTGGTCAGGGCGGCCGGGGCGCAGCCGGGCGACCACCCCTGGCTGGCCCGGCTGGCGCTGCCGGACGACGAGGGCGAGCTCGCCCGGGCCGGTGAACTCCTGCTGCCGGACGCCCCGTTCGCGAGTCTGGCGCGCCCCGAGGACGCGGCCTTCGTGGACGAGGACCTGCTGGAGCGGTGGGGCCCGGAGGTGCTCGCGGCCGCCGGGGTGCTGACCGACTTCGTACTGGTCCGGGCCGAGGACGTGGTGTTGGACCCGGACGACCTGGAGCGCCTGGACCCGACCGCCCCCGCCGACCGGGCGGCCGGCGGCACCCCCACCGGTCTGCTGGACGAGGCGCCGGACGGGCTGGCCGACTGGTGCGAGGAGGTGCTGGAGGCGCTGCACGCGGACGCCTCGAACAGCCTGGTGGACCAGGTCGAGGTGCCGCCGGTGGCCGGCGAGCTGCTCGCGGTGCGCGACCTGGACCTGGTGGACGAGGAGGCCTGGCCCGAGGCGCTGGCCCGGCTGGCCCGCCCGCCGTACCGGGACGCGGTGGTGGCCCCGGTCCGGGTGCTGCTGGCGGACGGCAGCTACACCGACCTGCCGCCGTACACCGCCTGGTGGCTGCGCGACCACCCGGTGCTGGACGGCCGCGAGCCGGCCGGGCTGCGGGCCGCCGGCGCCGACTGGCTGCTGCGCGGCCTGTACGACGAGGCCCGCACCACGCTGGACGAGCAGTTCCTGCACGCCCTCGGGGTGCGCACCACGCTCGCCGCGCTGCTCGCCGAGCCGCACGGCCCGGACGAGCTGCTGGACCGGCTCACCGACCCGGCGAGCGAGGTGACGCACCGCCAACTGCACGGCATCTACACCGCGTTGGCCGCCGTCGAGCTGGAGCCGCTGCACGACGAGGTGCGCGCCCTGCCGCCGCTGGACCCGGACACCGGCCGCCGGCCCGCGCACACCGTGGTGGTGGACGCGACCGAGGCCGTGGTGGCCGACGCCCCCGACCTGGTCCAGCTGCTGCACCCCTACCCGCTGGTCCCGGTCGCCCCGGCGCTGGCCCCGGCGCTGGCCACGCTGCTGCACGTCTCGCTGGCCAGCGAGATCGCCGGCGGCCGGGTGCTCTCCGAGGGCACGCTGCACCGGGTGCCGCCGTTCGTCCGCGAGCTGCTGCCCGGCTGCCCGGCCGCGTACGAGGAGCACGAGGAGCTGCTGGTGGTGGGCCCGGACGGCGAGGAGGCGGCGGTCGACTGGCGCTGGGACACCGCGGCGCCCGCCCCGGAGCTGCCCTACGACCCGGACCAGGCCGAGGAGGCGGACGAGGACGACGAGTTCGACGTCCCGCCGGTCCCCGGCCTGCTGCACGCGGCCACCCCGGAGGGGCTGGCGGCGGGGTTGGCCTGGTCGGTCGGGCAGTGGCACCGGCGGTTCGAGGTGCTGGCCGCGCTCACCGAGCCGGACCGGGCCTACGAGCTGTCGGCGGCACGGGACTTCGAGTCCTGACGGTTGTCGGCAGTCGGGCGGGCCTGCACTCCGGTCGTCAGGCGGTTCGTCAGCTTTCCTGGTGCAGACCGCGCCTGACGAACCGCCAGACGACCTCCAGCAGCAGCCCCGCCAGCACCGCGATCGCCACGCCGGTCCACGGGTCGCGCAGGCCGGCCAGCTTGAGCTGGAAGAAGTCGGAGAGCCAGGGCACCACCAGTACCAGGGCGAAGGCCCCGCCCATGGTGCCGATCAGCAGCAGCCGCCACCAGGTGTACGGGCGGGCCACGATCGCCAGCACCCAGATCGCCACCAGGAAGAGCGTCAGGGTGGCGACGCTGGTGTCGGCCTTGAGGTCGGTGGCGTGGTCGGAGCGGGCCAGCGCGTAGGCGGTGAAGGTGGCGGTGCCGGCGATCACCCCGGCGGGCACGGCCATCCGCAGCACCCGGCGGACGAAGCCGGGGCGGGCGCGCTCGTTGTTGGGCGCCAGGGCCAGGAAGAAGGCCGGGATGCCGATGGTCAGCCCGCTCAGCACGGTGGAGTGCCGGGGCAGGAACGGGTAGGGCACCTGGGTGAAGACCACCAGCAGCGCGAGCAGCACCGAGTAGACGGTCTTCACCAGGAAGAGGCTGGCCACCCGTTCGATGTTGCCGATCACCCGGCGGCCCTCGGCGACCACCGAGGGCAGGGTGGCGAAGCGGTCGTCCAGCAGCACGATCTGCGCCACCGCCCGGGTCGCCTCGCTGCCCGAGCCCATCGCCACGCCAATGTCCGCGTCCTTGAGCGCCAGTACGTCGTTGACGCCGTCGCCGGTCATCGCCACGTGGCGGCCGCGGGACTGCAGGGCGCCGACCAGGTCGCGCTTCTGCTGCGGGGTCACCCGGCCGAAGACGGTCGTGCGTTCGGCGGTCTCGGCCAGCTCGTCGGGGTCGCCGGGCAGGGTGCGGGCGTCCAGCGGGTGGTCGGCGCCCGGCAGGTCCAGCCCGGCGGCGACCGCGCCCACCGAGACCGCGCTGTCCCCGGAGATCACCTTGGCCTGCACCTGCTGGTCCGCGAAGTAGCGCAGCGTGTCGGCGGCGTCCGGGCGCAGCCGCTGCTTCAGCACCACCAGGGCCAGCGGGGTGAGGGCGGCGGCCGCGTCGGGGGCGGCCAGCGGCACGGGGGTGCGGCCCAGCAGCAGCACCCGCAGTCCCTGTGTGCCCAGTTCGTCCACCTCGGCCAGCGCGGGGTGGCCGGCGGGCAGCAGCACGTCGGGGGCGCCGAGCAGCCAGCCGGCCTCGGTGCCGCCGGGTTCGGCCAGCTGCACCCCGCTCCACTTGCGGGCGGAGGAGAAGGGCACGGCCTCCAGCACCCGCCAGTGCTCGGCGCTGTTGCCGGGTTCCGGCGGCTCGGTGTTGCTGTTGCCGTGTTCCGGTGGCGCGGTGTTGCTGCCGGTGGCCTGCTCGCTGCC
Organism: Kitasatospora sp. LaBMicrA B282; assembly: GCF_050325825.1. Classification (NCBI taxonomy): domain Bacteria; kingdom Bacillati; phylum Actinomycetota; class Actinomycetes; order Kitasatosporales; family Streptomycetaceae; genus Kitasatospora; species Kitasatospora sp. LaBMicrA B282. The sequence goes on along the minus strand of NZ_JBNQTI010000003.1, from coordinate 125,505 downwards.
GTTGCCGGGCGCCGGCTGCTCGGGGGGCGGCGGCGTGCCGTAGGCGTCGAGCACCGCCTGCATGCTGGCGTTCGGCCGGGCGTCGGCCCGCGCCATCACGGCCAGCGCCTGGCGCAGCCACTCGACGTCCCCGGTGCCGTTGAGGGTGCGCAGCTCCTGCACGTCCATGCCGCCCTCGGTGAGGGTGCCGGTCTTGTCCAGGCAGACGGTGTCCACCCGGGCCAGCCCCTCGATCGCCGGCAGCTCCTGGACCAGGCACTGGCGGCGGCCCAGCCGGACCACCCCGATCGCGAAGGCCACCGAGGTGAGCAGCACCAGGCCTTCGGGCACCATCGGCACGATGCCGGCCACCGTGCGGCGCACCGCCTCGCGCCAGTCGTTGTGCTCGACCGTCCACTGGCTGATCACCAGGCCGATCGCGGTCGGGACCAGCAGGTAGGTGATGAACCGCAGGATGGTGTCGATGCCGGTGCGCAGCTCGGACTTGACCAGGGTGAACCGGCTGGCCTCCTCGGCCAGTTGGGCCGCGTAGGCCTGGCGGCCGACCTTGGTGGCGGTGAAGGCGCCGGCGCCGGCCACCACGAAGCTGCCGGACATCACCTGGTCGCCGGGGTGCTTGAGGACGGGGTCGGGTTCGCCGGTGAGCAGCGACTCGTCGATCTCCAGGCCCTCGGCCTCGGTGACCGCGCCGTCCACGATCACCTTGTCGCCGATGCCGAGCAGCACGGTGTCGTCCAGCACGATCTCGGCCACCGCGATCTGCGTGGTGGCGCCGTCCCGCCGCACCCGCGGGCGGGCCTCGCCGATCAGCGCGAGGCTGTCCAGGGTCCGCTTGGCGCGCACCTCCTGGATGATGCCGATCGCCGTGTTGGCCACGATGACCAGCCCGAACAGCCCGTCCTGGATCGGGCCGACCACCAGGATGACGGCGAACAGCACCCCGATGATCGCGTTGAACCGGGTGAAGACGTTGGTCCGGACGATCTCGCCGACCGACCGGGAGGAGCGCACCGGCACGTCGTTGACCAGGCCGTTCGCCACTCGCTCGGCGACCTCGGCGGTGGTCAGCCCCGCGGCCCCGCCGGGGGCGGGCGCGGTGTCGGAGCCGCTGTCGGGGCCGCCGCCGGGACTGCTCCCGGGGCCGCTCCCGGGGCCGTCGGCAGGAGTGGTCCAGTCCGCGGGGTGCGTCATGGCACCGACTCTACGGGGGCGAAATGTCCGATGCGTCCTCCTGCGGGCCCGGTCCCGCCGACCGGGTGGCCCGACCGGCGGGGGTGCTAGTCGTCCTCCGGGCTGACCGTGGAGTCCGTCCCGCCCGCCGTGGAGTCCGCCGCGCCGGCCGCTGCCGCCTTCTGTGTGCGGTCCCGTTCGATCGCGGCCCGCCGGGCCCGGCAGTACCAGAGGCCGATCAGGCCGAGCAGGCCGCCGGCGAGGCAGATCCACGGCCAGCTGCCGTGGCCGTGCGCGGAGAGCGAGTGCTGGAACGGCAGCAGCGCGAGGAAGCCCAGGAACCAGAGCACCGTGCCGCCGCCGACGATCGCGACGTCGTTGGCCTCCAGCGGCGGCGGTGCGGGGTGCAGCGGGGTCTTCGGCATGGTGGTCAGCCTACGGCTTCCGGGTCGCGGTTCCGGCGCGTCTACGCGCGAAGATGGCGCGTGCACGACCGGTGAACACATACTGAAGACTCTCCTCCGCCCCCACCAGAGGACACACACGCATGCCATCCGCGGCCCTCGACCGCTACTTCCGGATCTCCGAACGCGGCTCCAGCCTCTCCCGTGAGCTCCGCGGTGGCGTCGCCACCTTCTTCACCATGGCCTACATCCTGGTGCTGAACCCGATCATCCTGTCCAACGCGGTGGACATCAACAAGCACGCGCTGAGCTTCTCGCAGCTGGTCACCGCCACCGCGCTGACCGCGGGCCTGACCACGCTGCTGATGGGCGTGATCGGCAACGTGCCGATCGGGCTGGCCGCCGGACTGGGCGTCAACACCATCGTGGCGCTCCAGCTGGCCCCCAAGATGACCTGGCCGGACGCGATGGGCATGGTCGTGCTGGCCGGCTTCTGCATCATGTTGCTGGTCGCCACCGGGCTGCGCGAGCGGGTGATGAACGCCGTCCCGCTCGGCCTGCGGAAGGCGATCGCGATCGGCATCGGCTTCTTCATCACCCTGGTCGGCCTGGTCGACTCCGGCTTCGTCAGCCGGATCCCGGACGCCGCGCACACCACCGTGCCGCTGGAGCTGGGCATCGGTGGCCACCTGCACGGCTGGCCGGTGCTCGTCTTCGTGCTCGGCGTGCTGCTCACCCTGGTGCTGCTGGTGCGCAAGGTGCCGGGCGCGATCCTGATCTCGATCGTCACCATGACCGTGGTCGCCGTGGTGATCCAGAAGCTGGCCAACCTGCCCGCCGGCGCCTGGGGCCTGACCGTCCCCAAGTGGCCCGGCAACCCGGTCGCCACCCCCGACTTCTCGCTGATCGGCAAGGTGAGCCTGTTCGGCGGCTTCCACCACGTCGGCGCGATGACCGGGGTGCTGTTCGTCTTCACGGTCCTGATGAGCAGCTTCTTCGACGCGATGGGCACCATCCTCGGCGTCGCCGACGAGGCCCACCTGCTCGACGAGCAGGGCGACCTGCCGGGCATGAACCGGGTCCTGATGGTCGACGGCATCGCCACCGCGCTCGGCGGCGCCACCTCCTCCTCGGCCAACACCTGCTTCGTCGAGTCCACCGCCGGCGTCGGCGAGGGCGCCCGCACCGGCCTCGCCAGCCTGTTCACCGGCGCGCTCTTCCTGCTCTCCCTCTTCCTCACCCCGCTGGCCACCATGGTCCCCGCCCAGGCCGCCACTCCGGCCCTGGTCACCGTCGGCTTCCTGATCCTGGCCAACTCGATCCGCGAGATCGACTGGGACGACTACACCCTCGCGGTGCCGGCGTTCCTGACCATGGTGCTGATGCCGTTCAGCTACTCGATCACCAACGGCATCGGCATGGGCTTCATCACATTCTGCGTCCTGCGCGTCGCCACCGGCCGGGCGAAGAGCGTCCCGGTGGCGTTGTACCTGGTGGCGGCGGTGTTCGCCTTCTACTACATGATGCCCGCGCTGGGGTTGGGGAAATAGCAGCCGGAAACCGACGGCATCGAGCGGCCGCCCGGGAGCGAGGTCTCCCCGGGCGGCCGCTGTGCGTTCTTGCCAGCACGGACGACCGCATGGCCGGGTACTGTCCACGTAGGCCGAAGCGGTCCGACTGCTGGGGAGGGACGACAGTGTTGGAGGAGCGGGAGTCGATCGGTAAGCGTGTTCGGCGACAGCGGCTCCGCCTGGGCATGCCGCAAGCAGATCTCGCCGCCGCGCTTGGGCGGACCCAGGGGTGGGTGTCGAAGGTCGAGCGGGGAAGCATCGAGCTCGACCGGGCCAACCTGATCAACGAGGTTGCGGCGGCCCTGCACTGCCACCCGAACGACCTGATCGAGCGGCCGTTCATCGAGGGCAAGGCCTCCGAGAATCAGTGGCAGGTGGCGGCCGCCTCGATCCTGCGCGAGTTGCGCCGGTACGACCTCACGCCGGTCTTCGACGGCCGGCCTCGCTCCTCGCAGGTCCTGTGGCAGGAGACTGCGCGACTTCACCGACTGCGGGATGCGGCTGCAAACGTCGCCATCCTGCGGGTGCTCCCGGACCTGCTGCGCGAATCCCGCGCACTGGCTGAGGTGTCGACGGGGCACGAGCGGGATGAGGCCTTCGGGATCTATGCCGTCTGCTGCAAGTTCGCCCACACGGCCGCCCACACGCTCGGTCACCCGGAGCTGATCGCCATGGCCTGCGAGCGTGCCGCCTGGGCGGCCGAACGATCGGGGGATGCGGTCCTGCCCGCGGTCGCGTCCTGGATGCGGGTCTGGGACATGTGGGCAACCGCGGACTGGGATGACTCGCTGTCGCTCTCGGACAAGGCGCTTCGCTCGATCCAGGACGAGTACGACGCGGGTAAGCCGCTTGCCGTTCGAGCGTGGGGGACCCTGCAACTTCGCGCGGCGGTGTCCGCTGCCCGGGCCGGCCAAGCCGGCGAGACCGAGGAACGCATCCGGCTTGCCCAGTCGGCTGCGTCGCGCATGGATGCCGGCAACGCCCCCGTCTTCGACCGCCACTCGTTGACCTTCTCGGCTGGGAACGTCCAAATCCACTCCATCTCAGTGCAGTTGGAGATGGGCGACCATGCCAAGGCGCTGGTGCTCCACGAGCGGGCCGACCCTGAGCAGGTCGCCATACTGCCCAACTCGCGGCGCGGGCACCACTGCATGGACCTGGCGCGCGCCTGGCTCTGGGACGGCAATCGGGACAAGGCCCTTGTCGAGCTGGAGAAGGCCGAGCACATCGCACCGCAGCTCGTCCGCAACCATCCGATCGCGCGTGCCACCCTGCGCAAGATCGTCTACGCGGAGAGGGCGACCACCCGGGAGAAGCTACGGCGCATGTCCGACCGCTTCCACCTGGACGGATAGCTGTATTCCCCCGATTCATATTCGGGGGTAGTCGGACGGTTACCGTCTGTTGCATGAGCCGACGACGGATCACCCCTCGGGAAGCGTCCGGACCTCCGGAGCAGTGGGAACCCCGGCTCGGGGATCTCGCACGGGACTTGACCACCGGTGCCATCGGCGTCGTTGTCGATGTGCCGGGGGAGGGCGTCTTCTCCTACCACCTGCGTCCGCCCCAGGGCGGTGCGGAGTGGACGGCGCCTCGGGACGGCTCCACCCTTCGCCCCGTTGAGGGCGCCCCCTTCGCACCGGAGGGTGGTGGAGTCTGATGAGCCCCTTGGACACGGCGTCCTTTCCGGTGCCGTATGAGTGGGGCGTTGAACCGGATGTGGCCGCGGTCCCTCCCGCTCGGCGGTTGATCATCGATATCGCGCGCTTCTGGAAGGTGCCGCTGTCGGATGACGCACTCCGCGACGCGGAGCTGTGCGCGGGCGAGTTGCTGGCGAACGCGGTCGAGCACAGCAAGGCGCGGTGCTACGTGACGGTGCGGTGGACCGGGATCCGGCTGCGTGTGGAGGTATCCGACACCAGCCTTCGCCTGCCCGACCCGGAGACGGCTGCGGACACGACCACAGGCGGTCGGGGGCTGCTCCTGGTCGCCGGCCTGGCGCACTCGTGGGGCTGGGCCCCGGCTGGTGTGGGCAAGGTCGTCTGGTTCGAGTGCGCAGCTGACCAGGTGGCGATCGATGGCCGGCAGCCGGCCGCTCTCGCCGCCGCCGCTGCACAACTCCCGCCTTGGTGACGTGTCCGAGGGCGGCGCGACCCCGTCCCGACCGGCGGACCTGGACAGCTCGATCGGTTGGGGCGGGTCCCACAGGACGGAGCTGGCAGGCTGCCGCCCACGGTGTGAGGAGACACCAGTATGAGCACTCCGACGCCCGGTCCCAACCGCCCGCCCGGCCCCGGCCCCATGCCGCCGGCGGGGGCCTGAGACTCCCGCGCAAGGCCGATATCCAGCCGCGCACGGGTTCAACTTCCGCATTCACGAAGGGAGATTCAGAGATGGGTAAGCACGGTGGGGGCAAGGCGCCGATCACGCCGCCCGGCCCGTCGACTCCGCCGTCCGGACCGCCGTCCCCGGATGGCTCCACCCCGCCCGGCAGTGGAGGGCACCGCAAGTGACGCTCGATCCTGAGCGGGAGGGCCGCCCCGGTAGTACTGCGGGGCGGCACCTTCCCGATGACGATTCCTCCCGGGCCGGGACCGCCGGCCGCACGCCGGAGCAGTGGTGGGCGGTGGTGTTGGGTGCGGTGCCGCGCTCCTCGTTCCTGCCGGATGTGATCTGGGCCCACGACATGGACAGCGGCGCCAACGTCGCCCTGGATCGGAACGCGGACCCGGCGGCGTGGGCTGAGGCTGCCGCCGCTGAGCACGCACCGATCGTGACGCAGTGGGACGACGGCGACCACCAGGGCCTGGAGCCGGGGCGGGTGCCGACCTCGTCGGCCTCTCAGCCGTCGCTGGTCCGCTCGATGCTGCTCGACCTCGAGGTGTCCGCGGGGATGCGGGTCCTGGAGATCGGCACGGGGACGGGCTGGAACGCGGCCTTGCTCTCGTGCCGCCTGGGCGACACGAACGTGACGACCGTCGAGGTGGACCCAGAGGTGTCCGCCCGCGCGCGCACAGCGTTGAACGCGGCCGGCTACACGCCCGAGGTGGTGTGCGCGGACGGCTCGCTCGGCTGGTCCGCAGGGGCTCCGTACGACCGGGTGATCGTCACGTGCGGGGTGCGGGAGATTCCGCCCGCGTGGCTGGCCCAGACCCGGGTGGGCGGGCTGATCCTGGCCCCGTTCGGTACGCACTACGGCCACCAGGACGCCTTGGTGAAACTGACGGTTCAACAGGACGGTTCGGCATCGGGGCCGTTCCTGCGGGCGGTGCAGTTCATGAAGATGCGCTCCCAGCGGTTGGTGCGCCCGGCCCATCCCGACTTCCCCGGGGACTCGGTGGAGAGCGCCACCCGGGTTCGGGTGCCGCTGGGCGACTGGGAACCGTTCACGTTCGCGGCCAGTCTGCTGGTGCCCGGTGTCACGCACCTGGTGCACCGGCGGGAGGACGGGGTCACGGTGCTGTGGCTGTACAGCCTCGCCGACACGTCGTGGGCGGCTGTCTTCTACGACGATGAGGTGGAGTGGGAGGTGTACCAGTCGGGGCCCCGGAAGCTGTGGGACCTGGTGGAGGCCGCCCACCGCTGGTGGCAGTCGGTGGGTGAGCCGGACTTCGACCGGTTCGGCATGACGGTGGGTTCGGCCGGCCGAACCTTCTGGCTCGACACCGCGGATCACCCGTTGCCCCGTGTGCAGGTGGGGCAACGGTGGGAGTCCGGGGCGTTGTGACCCGGTTGGATCCGCCGACCCGATGTTCGATATCACCTTCTGCATGTTGGCAAGATCATGGGTGGCAGGTTTCCACCCGGGGAGCACAGATGACGCGTACCGGTATCGATCTTGACGAAGACCTGCTCGAAGAGGCCCAGCGCCTCTTCGGGACGACCACCAAGGTCGCGGCCGTCAACGCCGCCCTGCTCGAGGCGGTCAAGCTGGCCCGCCGGATGGAGCTGGCGGATGCCATCGCCAACGGCGAGTTCGATCTGCTCGGGGAGTCTGTCGACGAGGGTGGGGTCCTGCGCGGCGCCCGGACGGTTGCCGAGGCGGATCGCCTGCAGCACCTGCTGCGAGGGTGCGACTGACTGCTGTGCACCGACGAGGCGTGGGACCGAGCCGAGCTGACTGAGCGGACTCGCTCCGCCGCCCGCTCAGGGGGTGAGCGGGCGGCGGACGGTGGTCACCACTGGCCGGGCTGGTAGTTGCCCGCGGGGGTGCGGCAGATGACGTTCATCCGGTTGTAGGCGTTGATCAGGGCGATGGTGGAGACCAGGGCGGCGAGCTGCTCCTCGTCGTAGTGCTTGGCGGCGTTGCGCCACACCTCGTCGCTGACCCCGCCGGCGGCGTCGGCGATCCGGGTGCCCTCCTCGGTCAGCTCCAGGGCGGCGCGCTCGGCCTCGCTGAAGGAGGTGGCCTCGCGCCAGGCCGCGACCAGGTTCAGGCGCTCGGGCTGCTCGCCGGCGTGGATGGCGTCCTTGTAGTGCATGTCGGTGCACATGCCGCAGCCGTTGATCTGGCTGGCCCGCAGCAGGACCAGCTGCTGGGTGGCGTAGGGCAGGCCCGAGCCCTTGATCGCCGCGGCCGCCGAGTTGATGTACTTGCTGAACTTCGCGCCGGTGGTGGTGCCGTAGTAGTTGAAGCGGGCGTCCATGGCCGGATCCTCCGTTGCTCTGCTGCTGTCGTCGCTTTCACCACCCTGACGAGTCGCCTGAGGCAGATGTGACAGCTCGAAACGGTGGAACCGATGTGACCTGAGTCACATCCTAGTGGCGCCCGGTGGGGACAGCAGGTCGGTCAGGGTGTCCGCCTGCCAGTGGCCGGCGGCGCCCGGGCGGGTGGCGAGGTAGCCGGCGATCCGCGGGGTGGGCCAGGCGTGGGCCTCGCCCAGGCCGGCGGCGAGGTGGCGGAGGTAGCCGAGGGCGGGCGGGGCGAGGGCGGCCTCGGCGCTGCGCCAGGGGGCGGTGAAGGTGAGCAGCGGGTGGCCGTCGATCGTGCCGGGGTGGATCAGCGTCTCGTAGCGGCCGGGGCCAAGGGCGGCCCGGCCGGCGTGCAGGACGGTGCTGAGGTCCAGGTCGGCGCCGGGTGGGCGGTGCATCTCCTGGGCGGCCAGGTCGCTGAACTGGGCGGCGGTCAGCAGGTAGGCGCGGGCCGGGGTGCGGCCGGCGGCGTGCGGGTCGAGGAAGGCGCTGCCGCCGGTCCAGACCGCGGACTCCAGGGCGAAGTAGAGGGTGCCGGGCAGCCGGACCGGCCGGATGGCGCGCGGCGGGCTCGGGTCCCGGCAGCCGGGGTAGACCCGGGTGCCGCCGGGCGGGCGGCCGCCGGCCAGGTAGGCGGTCAGTCGGGCCAGGTGCAGGTTGGAGCCGTAGGCGGCGTACCAGATCAACGCGGGCCCGGTCATGGGGGCAGGGTAGGGCGATCTCAGGGTCGGGTGGGGGATGCTCCGGATTCCCGTGGGGGCGTGCCGGGCTGAACGATGGTCGGCATGCTGACAGAGGTGCGGAATGCCCGGCCGGCGGCGCGGGGGCGGTGGGCCTCGTTCCTCGGGACCTGCGTCGCGCTCTCCGCGGGGGCGGTGGCGGCGGTGTCGGTCGAGTCCGGGGCGTGGGCGGCGCTGGGCCGGCTGCTCGGGTCGATCCCGTTACCGGCCGACGCGGCCGGACCGTGGCCGGTGGTCGCCGAACTCGGGCTGCTCTGCGCCCTGGTGGCGCTGGTGGTGGCGGTCGCGCCGGCCTCGCGGTGGGCGCCGCGGCTGCTGCGGGGCGGGCGGGTGCTGCGGGGCGGGCGCGCGCCGTGGAGTGGGCGGGTGCGCGCGGGACGGGAGTGACCTGGGGCGGGAGTTGTGGCCGAAGTGGCGCCAGGTGCGGCCGGAAACCTTGCTGTGTAGCCGAGTTGGCGTGGGGCATACTGCCGGTGAATCGTCGTGAGGGGGCACTGACCGATGGCGGGATGGGACGCAACCGGGATCGACGAGGCGGACTTCATGCCCGAGCCGTATCCGACGGCGGACGGGGAGTCGCTGGCCGGTCAGCGGCAGACCCTGCGCTGGTACCGCGGGATGATCCTGATGCTGGTGGTCGCGGCCGCGGTCAGCGCGGTGATCGCGCCCAGCAGCCACGGCAAGACCAGTGCGGCGCCGTTCGTCTCGGTCGCCGCCTTCCTGCTGGCCGGGTACTTCTGGGCCAGGCTGCGCCGCGTCAACCCGCAGGCCCGCTGGTACGGGGCGCGGGCCGCCGCCGAGTCGGTCAAGACGCTGGCCTGGAAGTACTGCGTGCGGGCCCGCCCGTTCGGCGGTCCGGCCGACTCGCTCGAGGCGGACGAGGTGTACCGGGAGCAGGTCGCCGAGGTGCTGCGGACCTTCGAGGAGACCGGGGTGCTGGCGCCCGGGTCGGTGCCGGAGATCACCGAGCGGATGCGCGAGCTGCGCGCCGCCGACCTGCCGCTGCGGCGCGCGGTCTACCTGCGGCTGCGGGTGCAGGGGCAGCGCACCTGGTACCTGGCCAAGGCGGACGCCTGCGAGTCGCAGGCGGTCTCCTGGGGGCTGGCCACGGTGGCCCTGATGATCATCGGTGGCGCGGCGGCGATCGCCCAGGCGCTCGGGGCGATCTCGGTGAGCATCTTCGGCGCGTGCTCGGCGGCCGCCGCCGCGATCGTGGCCTGGACCCAGCTCAAGCAGCTGCGCCCGCTGGCCGCGGCCTACCTGTTGGCGGGCAAGGAACTCGACCTGGTCTACGGCAAGTTGAGCTCGCTGGAGTTGGACGACCCGGAGGCGGAGGCAGCCTGGGCGCTGCTGGCCGGCGACGTCGAGGACGCGGTGGCCCGCGAACACCGCAGCTGGCGGGCGCGCCGGGCGTTCCCGCAGTGACGGGGCGGGGGTGACGGGGGCGGGGGTGTGACGGCGCCGAGGGCTCAGCCGACGCCGCGGTGGCAGACGTCGATCTCCACGACTTCCGGGAGGATCCGGGAGACGGTGGCGATGTCGTTGTCGTCGTGCAGGATGGTCAGCCCGTGGTGGACCGCGGTGGCGCACAGCAGCAGGTCGGCCGGGCCGGGCCCGCGGTGCTGGCCCTTCTGGGTGAGCTTGTACTGGGCGTTCTCCGCCCAGCGCCAGGCATCCTTGGGCATCGGGACGGGGGCGAAGAGCGTGGTCAGCTCCTCCTCCATCTCGTCACGGTGGGCGGGGCCGTCGGCCGAGTAGAGGTACTCGAGCTTCGTCACCGAGCAGAGCCTGACCAGGCCGGCCTCCAGCGGGCGGAGCCAGTGCGCCTGGATCTCCTGGTCCCGGAGGATTCGCCACATGGCGGACGTGTCGATCAGGTAGCCGGTCATTCACTCGCCCCGCTGGGCGCGCTTGCGCATCTCGTAGGCGCGGATCGCCGGGCTGAGCTCCCCGTCCGCGGCGCGGGCCGTCATCCTCTCCAGCGCCTCCAGCCGCTTGAGCCGCTGGACCACCTCGCGGAGTGCGGTGTTGACCGTCTCCTTCTTGGTGGTGGTGCCGAGCAGTCGCATGGCCTCGGCCAGGATGTCCGCGTCGATCTCGATGTTGGTGGCGGTCACGTCGTCCTCCTCGGGAAGCGGTCGCACAACCTGTAGGAAACCATTGTGCGCCACCGACGGCTGTCGGGACATGCCGATTTTAATTAGCTAGAGTAATGACATAAGCTAAGGACCATGTCCGAGATGTCCGAGGACGACCTCGCCGCTGTCAGTCAGCTGCGGTCGTCCGTGATGCGGCTGGCGCGCAGGTTGCGGCACCAGCATGTGGAGCAGTCCCTCAGCCCCACCGAGATGGGGGTGCTGGGGACGCTGGCCCGGTGCGGGAGCGCCACGCCGGGGGAGTTGGCGCGGCGGGAGCACGTCCAGCCACCGTCGATGACGCGAATCATCGCGATGCTGGAGGAGAAGGGGTTGGTGCGGCGCGAGCCGCATCCCGAGGACCGGCGGCAGGTCGTGGTCAGCGCGACCGAGCAGGCCGCGGCGATCCTCGACGAGAGCCGCCGCCGGCGCAACGCCTGGCTGGCCGAGCTCGCCTCCCAGCTGACCGAGGAGGAGTGGGCCGCGGTGCGCACCGCCGCGCCCGCGCTCTACAAGCTCGCGCACCTGTAAGGCCGTCAGGCCTGCGCACCGGACACGTCGGACGAGAGAGAGGAACACCGCATCACCGCAGCAGCGATCAGGAAGACCAGCAGCGGGGGATCTGGATTTCTCCCTACCCCTCCCCCCTAAAATCACAAAACAATACCCCAAGGAGACCCCCCCCCCCCCCCC
>NZ_JBNQTI010000003.1:108953-114090 GCF_050325825.1 Kitasatospora sp. LaBMicrA B282 | reverse complement strand
GAACATGCCGGACGAGAGAGGGAACCACCGCACCACCGCAAAGGGGGTGAGAAAGACAGGAAGCGCGTCCCTGGCGTTCCCGGAGTCCGCGCCCCGAGGGGAGCAGAACGTGATATCGCAGGGCGCCGCCGGCGCCGCCACCCGTCCCGACGACACCACCCTCCCGATGCCCGCCCAGGGCCCGACCCCCAGCGCCACCCTCGTCGCCACGCCGGTGAGTCCCACCGGCGACGACGACCCCTGCGAACGCACCGCGGCGGCCCGAACCGCCGCGCAGGACACCACCGCGCAGGGCACTACCGCGCGGGACACCGCCGCGCAGGCGACCGCTGCACCGGCGACTGCCGCACCGGGAGCCCCCGGCTCCGCGCGGTTCACCCGCCCTACGGGGACCTTCTCCTCGCTGCGCGTGCGCAACTACCGTTACTACTTCGCCGGTCAGATCGTCAGCAACACCGGCAGCTGGATGCAGCGGATCGCCCAGGACTGGCTGGTGCTGAGCCTCACCGGCAGCCCGCTCGCGGTCGGCATCACCACGGCGATGCAGTTCCTGCCCACCCTGCTGCTCGGCCTGTTCGGCGGCGTGCTCGCCGACCGGATGCCCAAGCGGCGACTGCTGATCGCCACTCAGGCGGCGATGGGCCTGCTGGCCGCCGCGCTGGCCGTGCTGACCATCTCCGGCGTGGTGACCGCCTACCACGTCTACGCCTTCGCGCTGCTGCTCGGCCTGGTCACCGTGGTGGACACCCCGACCCGGCAGGCCTTCGTCTCCGAGATGGTCGGCCCCGAGCACCTGGCCAACGCGGTCAGCCTGAACGCCGCCAACTTCCAGAGCGCCCGACTGGTCGGCCCGGCGGTGGCCGGTCTGCTGATCGGCGCGGTGGGCAGCGGCTGGGCGTTCGCGATCAACGGGCTCTCCTTCGTCGCGGTGATCGGCGGCCTGCTGGCGATGCGGACCGGTGAGCTGCGGCCGGTGGAGCGGATCCCGCGGGAGAAGGGGCAGTTGCGGGAGGGGCTGCGCTACGTGCGGGAACGGCCCGACCTGCTCTGGCCGCTGGTGCTGGCCGGGTTCATCGGGACCTTCGGCTTCAACTTCGCGATCCTGCTCTCCGGCTTCGCCTACGGCACCTTCCACGTCGGCCCCGGCCAGTACGGCCTGCTGAACACCGCGATGGCGGCCGGCTCGCTGCTCGGCGCGCTCACGGCGGCCCGTCGCGGCCACCCGCGGCTGCGGATGCTGGTCGCGGCGGCGCTGGGCTTCGGCGTGCTGGAGCTGCTGGGGGCGGCGGCGCCCGGGTACTGGAGCCTGGCGGTGCTGCTCACCCTGATCGGGATCTGCGGGCTGACCTTCAACACCACGGTCAACTCCTACGTGCAGCTGAACACCGAGCCCGAGATGCGGGGACGGGTGATGGGCCTGCTGGTGCTGGTCTTCACCGGTGGCACCCCGGTCGGCGGCCCGCTGGTCGGCTGGGTGACCGACGCCTACGGGGCCCGGATCGGCCTGCTGGCCTGCGGCGCGGTCTCCGCGCTGGCCGCCGCGGTGATCGGGCTGGTGCTGACCCGCTGCGTCGGCCTGAAGGTGCGGGTGGACCTGCACCGCGGCAACGGCGGACGCGTGGTGGCCGTGGTGCCGCGGCAGCGCAGCGCCCAGCCGGAGCCGGCCATCGCCTGCTGAGCCGCGGACGCGCCGCGTGCGGAGCCCGGTCTGCGGAGCCCGGTGGTCGGGCTCCGCCCCGGGCGCGGGGTCGGCCACGCGGGGCCGACGTGTGCCGACTGCCACCGTCCGGGGTGACGGGGACGGGTGGTTTGGCGGTATCAATGGGTGTGACGGGGGCCAGAGTCGAGCTTGCCGCAGGGGAGGCCGAGTGGACCCGGTAGCAGGATCCTGGCAGGACCAACTGCTCCGCCAACTGCGGCCGGCGGCCCGCGACGTGGACCGGCTGCTGCGCTGGCTGGGCGGTGCGCTGGGCGGCACGGCCACGCTGTACGACCACCGGGGCGCGCCGGTGGCCGGCCGGCCGCCCGCCGACCTCGCCGCGGGCCCCGGTGCCGGCCCCCGCCCGGACCGCTTCGCCGAACTGCTCGCGGACCTGGGCGCCGGGCGCCTGGCCGCCGCGGCGGTCGACCACGCGGGCCGGTCCTTCCGGCTGGTCGCGGTGCGCGGCCGGACCGCGGGTGCGGTGCTCGTGCTCTCCCGCCCCGACCCGTTCGACCGGCGCGCCGGCGAGATCCTCACGAGTGCCACCCCGGTCCTCGAACTGCTGTTGCGGGAGCAGGAGCTGGCTGCCGAGGCGGCCCGGCTGGCGCAGCTGACGGCGGGTCTGCGGCTGGCGATCCTGCAGTTGCTGATGGTGGCCGACGTCTCCTCCGCCCGCCGGGCGGCGGGCGGCCTCTGCCCGGGGTTGCTGGACGCGAGCACCGCCCGGGTCTACGTGCTGGAGGGCCCGGCGGCGGAACGCGAGACGCTGGCCGGGGAGTGCGGGGCGGCGACGGCCGGACGCGCCCTGGTGGTGCGCTGCCCGGCGGTGGACCAGCACCTGGTCATCGTGGTGCCCGACCGGGCGGGCGCCGAGGCGGCCCGGGCGGCGTTGCACGAGCTGGTCGCGCGCCGCGCCGACGTCTTCCTCGGCGGCAGTGGGCAGCACCCGTTGGCGCTGACCGCCACGGCCTACGGCGAGGCCGCCAGCGCCCTGGCGGTGGCCCGCTTCCGCCCGGCCCGGAGCGCGCTGTACGCCCACCGGGCGCACCCCGCCGAGGTGCTGGACCCGGAGCCGGCCGGGCGGTGGGCGGCCGAGCTGCTGCGACCGCTGGACGCGCTGCCGCACCACGTCGGGGCCGAACTGGTCGCCACCACGCGGTTGGGCCTGGAGTTCACCGCCGTGAGTGCGGCGCAGATCCTCGGAGTGAGCCGCAACACCGTCCGGGCCCGGATGGACCGGGTGGCCCGGCTGCTGGGGGCGGACCTCGGCCGGCTCGGCGTGCGCACCGTCGTCCAGCTCGCGCTGAACCTCCAGGCCGACGGTGCCGGGCGGGGGTCCGGCCCGGCGGGCGGCCCGGGCTCCGGCGGGCTGGCCCGGCTGCTCGCGGGGCCGGCGGCGCGGGCCTGGGCGCGGGACCTGCTCGGGCGGCTGGCCGCGGACCAGCGGGAGCTGCGGGCCACGCTGCGCGGCTGGCTGCTGGCCGACGCGAACACCCGGCGGGCGGCCCAGGTGCTCGGGCTGCACGCGCAGACCGTCCGCGACCACCTGCGCAGCGCCGAACCGCTGCTGGAACGCCAGTTGCTGGCCGGCGGCAGCGACCTGTACGAGGTCGTGCTGGCCCACCTGGTGCTCGGCGAACTGGAGCTGCCGGCGTAGGGGGGCCGTCCGGCGGGTCCGGGGGCGCGGAAAGCGGGACGAATCGGGCGCGGCTGTTCACCGGTGAGCCCCGGCGGCGGCGGACCGTGCACCGGGGCGGTACCGCGGGCGGGTGGCGCGCGCCTAGCATCACCCGCGCGGCGGAGGACGCCGGGGCCACGGGGGTGCGCCGGCCTCCTCCGGGCCGCCGGCCCCGGGACCTGTCGATCCGGCCCCGGGGCCATCCACCCGGTCGGGCGCCGTCGACCACCGGTGAGGTCGCCCTCCGGCGGTCAGAGGCGGATCTCCAGGACCTGGCCGGGCCACGGTGGGGCGTCCGGGCGGACCACCTCGAACGGTTCGGTCTCGGTGAAGCCGAGCGCCCGGTACTGGGCCACCAGGGCGCGGTCGTCGCCGCCGTAGCAGTCCACCCGCAGCAGCGGCAGCCCTTGCCGCGCCGTCTCGGCCCGCGCGTCGCCGATCAGTGCCGCGCCGATGCCGCTGCCGCGGCGGGTCGCGTCGGTGACCAGCAGCCGGATGTAGAGCTCGGGCAGGTCGGCCGGGGCGACGCCGGCGGGCAGCTCCCGGGCCAGCACGCAGGCGCCGACCACGGTGCCGTCCGGGGTCTCGGCGACCCGCATCAGGTAGTCGCGGGCGTACTGCTCGGCCCGCTCGACCGCGGCGGGGCGGCTGGACCAGGGCTCGCTGCCCCACTGCCCGGTCCGCCCGCGTTCGGCCAGCCAGGCCACGGCGCCGTCGAGGAGCGCGAGCAGGGCGGGCACGTCCTCAGGGCCACCGGTACGGATCTTCATACGGTCTTTCTAGCGCGCGGCTGAGCCCGGAGGGAAGAATATGGGGACATGAGGCTCTTCGTCGCGGTGGACCCCACTCCGGCCGCGGTGCAGGAACTGGCGGTGACCGCCGCCCCGCTGCACGCGTTGCCCGGAGCCGAACGGCTGCGCTGGACGGAGCAGGAGAGCTGGCACCTGACCCTGGCCTTCCTCGGCGAGGTCCCGGCCGACCGGGTCCCCGAGCTGGGTGCGGCGCTGGCGCAGACGGCGCTCGGCTACCGGGCGCACCGGCTGCGGCTGGCCGGCGGCGGGCGGTTCGGCGACCGGGTGCTCTGGGTCGGGCTGGCCGGGCAGACCTGGGCGCTGCGGGCGCTGGCCCGGGCGGTGCTCCAGGTGACCACCGAGCTGACGGCCGAGCTGGGCGGGGACCGGGAGCCGGAACTGGAGTACCACCCGCACCTGACCCTGGCCCGGGCCGGCCGGGGCGGCCACCCCGGCCGGGAGGAGCGGGCGGCGCTGCGCACGGCGGCCGAGGAACTGGCCGAGTTCCAGGGCGTGGATTGGCCGGTGACGGGGTTTCAGCTGATGCGCAGCGACTTCACCGCGGGCCGCTACCGCTACTCGGTGGTGGACCGCTGGACGCTCGGCGCAGCCGACTGACCCACTGACCCCCGGGCGCCGACCGACCGCGGACCGCCGGGGGTGACGCTCACCACCCTCCCGTCGGCCGGGGCACCCAGGGACGCCGGGTACGCTCGAATCGTGGATCCCAAGACTCGCTCCCGCATCGTCACCGGCGCCTTCGTGCTGCTCCTGGTCGCCGTGGCGATCGGTGCGCTGCTGCACAAGTAGTCCGCGCCGGAAGCACCCCCGCAGCAACCGGCGAGCGCCCCGCAGAACGCGGCGAGCGCCCCCGCACGACGACGGCCGAGGGCCGCTGCCCGGTCGGCAGCGGCCCTCGGCCGTCTCCCAGGAGCGGTCCCATGGGGGTTTGGCCGAGCTGCTCGA
>NZ_JBNQTI010000003.1:0-108943 GCF_050325825.1 Kitasatospora sp. LaBMicrA B282 | reverse complement strand
CCCCCCCCCCCCGACACCGATCAGGCCCTCTTCCCCGCCTCCCCCCCCCCTTCGCCCTTCTCCCGGGAGCGGTCCCGGGCGGGTTCGTCAGAGCTGCTCGACCACGTGGTCGATGCAGGCGGTCAGCGCCTGCACGTCGGCCGGGTCGATCGCCGGGAACATCGCGATCCGCAGCTGGTTGCGGCCCAGCTTGCGGTACGGCTCGGTGTCCACGATGCCGTTGGCCCGCAGCGCCTTGGCCACCGCGGCGGCGTCGATCGCGTCGTCGAAGTCGACGGTGCCGACCACCTGGGAGCGCATCGAGGGCTCGGCGACGAACGGGCGGGCGTACCCGGACTTCTCGGCCCAGCCGTAGAGGTGGCCCGCCGATTCAGCCGTACGAGCGACGGCCCAGGAGAGCCCGCCGTTGCCGTTCAGCCAGTCCAGCTGGTCCGCCAGCAGGAACAGGGTGGACAGCGCGGGGGTGTTGTAGGTCTGGTCCTTCGAGGAGTTGTCGATCGCGGTCGGCAGGTCGAAGAACGGCGGGACGTACCGGTCGGAGCCGGCGATCTCGGCGGCCCGCTCCAGCGCGGCCGGCGAGAAGGTGGCCAGCCAGAGCCCGCCCTCGGAGGCGAAGGACTTCTGCGGCGCGAAGTAGTACACGTCGGTCTCGGCGATGTCCACCGGCAGGCCGCCGGCGCCCGAGGTGGCGTCCACCAGGACCAGCGAGCCGTCGCCCGCGGTGCCCTCGGGGCGGCGGATCGGCATCGCCACGCCGGTGGAGGTCTCGTTGTGGGTCAGCGCGTAGACGTCCACGCCGGCCTCGGCGACCGGCAGCGGGTGGGTGCCCGGCTCGGTCTTGATGACGCTCGGCTCGTCCAGCCACGGCACGGCCTTGACCGAGGAGGCGAACTTCGAGGAGAACTCGCCGAAGCTCAGGTGCTGCGACTTCTGCCGGACCAGGCCGAGGGCGGCGATGTCCCAGAAGGCGGTGGAGCCGCCGTTGCCGAGCACCACCTGGTAGCCCTCGGGGAGCGAGAAGAGCTCGGCGACGCCCTCGCGGACGCGCTTCACCAGGTTCTTGACCGGTGCCTGCCGGTGCGAGGTGCCGAGCAGCGAGGTACCGGTGGCGGCGAGGGCACTGAGGGCCTCGGGGCGCACCTTGGACGGGCCGCAGCCGAAACGGCCGTCGGCGGGCTTGAGGTCAGCGGGGATCTGAATCTGGGCCACCCGCGCAGCCTACTGGGTCCGGATGCCCGCCGTCCGCCCCCGTCCGGCCGCTGAGATGCTGCTGGGGCGGCATGTCGGGGGCCGGACGGCGGGCGTGGGATGACGGTCGGTCAGTGCGCGATCGACTCGTAGCCCTCGACCTCGCGCGGGCTGCGCGGGCCGGGACCGATGTAGCGCGCGGACGGGCGGACCAGGCGGCCGGTGCGCTTCTGCTCCAGGATGTGCGCGGACCAGCCGGCGGTGCGGGCGCAGGTGAACATCGAGGTGAACATGTGCGCGGGGACCTCGGCGAAGTCCAGCATGATCGCGGCCCAGAACTCGACGTTGGTGGCGAGCACCCGGTCGGGGCGGCGGTTGTGCAGCTCCTCCAGGGCGGCCTTCTCCAGCGCCTCGGCGATCTCGAAGCGCGGCGCGCCGAGCTCCTTGGCGGTGCGGCGCAGCACCCGGGCGCGCGGGTCCTCGGCGCGGTAGACGCGGTGGCCGAAGCCCATCAGGCGCTCGCCCTTGTCGAGGGCGTTCTTGACCCACGTGACGGCGTCGCCGGTGCGCTCGATCTCCTCGATCATGCCGAGCACCCGGGAGGGCGCCCCGCCGTGCAGCGGGCCGGACATCGCGCCGACCGCGCCGGACAGCGCGGCCGCCACGTCGGCGCCGGTGGAGGCGATCACCCGGGCGGTGAAGGTGGAGGCGTTCATGCCGTGCTCGGCGGCCGAGGTCCAGTAGGCGTCGACGGCCTTGACGTGCTTCGGGTCCGGCTCGCCGCGCCAGCGGATCATGAACCGCTCGACCACGGTCTCGGCCTTGTCGATCTCGCGCTGCGGGACCATCGGCAGCCCCTGGCCGCGGGCCGACTGGGCCACGTAGGACAGCGCCATCACGGCGGCCCGGGCCAGGTCGTCGCGGGCCTCCTCGGCGGAGATGTCGAGCAGCGGCTTGAGGCCCCAGACCGGGGCGAGCATGGCGAGCGCGGACTGCACGTCGACCCGGATGTCACCGGAGTGCACCGGGATCGGGAACGGCTCGGCCGCGGGCAGGCCGGGGTTGAACTTGCCGTCCACCAGCAGGCCCCAGACGTGGCCGAAGGAGACGTGGCCGACCAGCTCGTCGATGTCCACGCCGCGGTAGCGCAGCGCACCGCCCTCGCGGTCCGGCTCGGCGATCTCGCTCTCGAAGGCGACGACTCCCTCAAGCCCGGGTACGAAATCGGACATCACGCGCTCCTCAGTGACGTGGCGGCCCGCCGCCTGGGTGGGGCGGAGCGGGCCGTTGACCGTTGTGGTGTTTGGCACTCGGTGCCAGAGTGACAGGCACTGGGTGCATTTCGCCATACACCACCGCGGTGATGTTTCCCCTATCGGGCCGCTCGACCTTACGTCGTACCCGGAGAAATCCGTGGACCTTCCGGTGGGTTCCGGGTGTTTCCGGACAAACCGTTGGACTGCTTCGGGCAGAGCGTGGCGAGCCACCATATCTCTCGACGTCGAGAATTCCAGCAGGTGCGGGCCCGGTCACGGCGTCCGGCACCGCCCGCCGCTTGTCGTACGGGATGATGTTGGCGTGCAGACTCCGGAACGCGCCCAGCCCGCGCACCAGACCGCCGTCCCCGATCTCGCCCGGATGCGCCGGCAGTACGCCGAGGAGGGCCTGGCCGAGCCGGACCTGGCCCCCGACCCGGTGACCCAGTTCTCGCGCTGGTTCGCCCAGGCCGAGCGGGCGGGGGTGGCCGAACCCAACGCCATGGTGCTCTCCACCGCCGACGCGGCCGGCCGGCCGAGCGCCCGCACCGTGCTGCTCAAGGGCTTCGACGAGCGCGGCTTCGTCTTCTTCACCAACTACGGCTCCCGCAAGGGCAGCGAACTGACGGCCAATCCGCACGCCGCGCTGCTCTTCCCGTGGCATCCGATCGAGCGTCAGGTGATCGTCACCGGCACCGTCGAGCGGACCGGCCGGGACGAGACCGCCGCCTACTTCCGCACCCGCCCGCACGGCTCCCAGCTGGGCGCCTGGGCCAGCGAGCAGTCCAGCCCGGTCGCCTCCCGCGCGGTGCTGGAGCAGCGTTACGCCGAACTCGCCGCCCGCTACCCGGAGGGCGAGGGGGTCCCGGTGCCGCCGTTCTGGGGCGGCTTCCGGGTGGTCCCGACCAGCGTGGAGTTCTGGCAGGGGCGCCCCAACCGCCTGCACGACCGGCTGCGCTACACGGCGCAGGAGGGCGGCTGGACGGTGCAGCGCCTCTGCCCGTGACGGCACCGCCGGCGCACGCGGGTGCGCGCGCCGGCTCCGTGGTGCGCCGGTCGAAGCTCTACGCAAAAGCGGTGCGCACGCGGCACACTGGTCGCTCGACCGCTCGACCGCATGTGCGGGGGTGCCGTGGAGTCGTACTTCTTCCTCAGCTACGCCCGGGTGGACGACGGCCCGCAGGTGGCGGCCTTCTACCGTGACCTGGCCGCCCGGCTGGTCGTCCGCGACCCGGCCGCCGCCGAGCTGCCGCCCTTCCGGGACGTCGAGCGGATCCGGCTCGGCGCGGACTGGGCCCGGGTGCTGGCCGAGGCGATCGCCGGCTGCCGGGCGCTGGTGGCGCTCTACTCGCCCGGCTACTTCGCCAGCAGCTACTGCGGCAAGGAGTGGACCGCCTTCCACCGCCGGCTGACCGCCTTCCGCGCCGAGACCGGCTGGGACCCCGGGGCCCTGGTGCCGGTGCTCTGGCGGCCGCTGCCCGGCGCGCTGCCCGCCGCGGTGGCCGAACTCCAGTACCGCGAGCCGGCGATGGGCGAGCGGTACGCCCGGATCGGGCTCTGCGCCCTGCTCGCGGAGGACCCGCAGGGGGAGGAGTACCAGCGGGTGCTCGACGTGCTGGCCGCCCGGATCGCGCTGGCCGCCGGGCGGGCCCGGCTGCCCGGCCTGCCGGGGCTGGACCTGCGTGAGGTCCCGGGCGCCTTCCCGCAGCCGGTGACCGAGCCGCCGCCGGTCCGCCTCAGCTACGCCCCGGCCGACCGCCTGTGGGCCGAGTGGACGGCCGCCGAACTCGCCGCCGCGGGCCGCCCCGCCGCCCTGCACGGCCTCGGCACCGCCGGCTCCGAACTGACGCTGCACCGGGCGCTGGACGGCCGGGCCCGGGTGCTGGCGCTGCTCTCCCCGCACTACCTGGAGCACCCGGAGGGGGCGGCGCTGTGGAGCGCGCTGGCCGGGCACGAGTGGGCCCCCGGGCAGCGCGTGCTGCACGCCGTCCGGATCGCCGACCCCACCGGGCCGCCGCCCGCGCCCTTCGCCGACCAGCCGCTGGGCGAACCGCTCGCCGCCACCGCCGCGGCGGCGGCCGAGCAGCTGGCCGCCCTGCTGCCCGGCCCCGCGGCGGCGCCCCGGACCGGCCGGGGGCCGCGTCCGCGCTTCCCCGCGCAGCCCCCCGCGGTCTTCGCGGCACCGGCGCCCACCTCGCACTTCACCGGGCGGGACGAGGAGCTGGAGTGGCTGCGCGCGGGCTTCCTGACCGGCGGCGGGTCGGCCGTCCAGGTGCTCCAGGGCCTGGGCGGGGTGGGCAAGACGCAGACCGCCGCCGAGTACGCCCGGCGGTTCGCGGCGGGCTACGACCTGGTCTGGTGGATCACGGCCGAGCAACCCGAGTTCATCGCCCCGCGGTTGGCCCGGCTGGCCCCGCAGCTCGGCCTGGCCGCCACCGACGACAGCGCCGACACGGCGGCCCGGGTGCTGGCGGCGCTGCGGGCCGGGCAGCCCTACCCGCGCTGGCTGCTGGTGTTCGACAACGCCGGTGATCCGGCCGCGCTGCGCGGCTGGCTGCCGGAGGGGGCGCCCGGCGGCCACCTGCTGGTCACCACGCGCGATCCGGCCTGGGCCCGCCGCGACCGGGTGGTCGAACTCGGCGTGCTGCGGCGCCCGGAGAGCCTGCGGCTGCTGGCCCGGCTGAACCCGGAACTGCCGCCGGGCGCCGCGGCCGAGCTGGCCGCCGCACTGGGCGACCTGCCGCTGGCGCTGGTGCCCGCGGCGGCCTGGCTGCGGGAGACCGGCATGCCGGTCGCCGGCTACCTGGAGCTGCTCGCGGCCACCGCCACCGAACTGCTCGAACGCAGCTGGCTGCCGGGCGGGGACTACCCGCGCTCGGCCGCCGCGACCTGGCTGCTGGCCCTGGCCGAGCTGCGCCGCGGCAACCCGGCGGCGGCCGAACTGCTGGAACTGTGCGCCCACTTCGGCCCCGCGCCGATCCCCACCCGGCTGCTCTTCGCGCCGCCGCAGGCGCCGCTGGCGGTCGGCGAGCTGATCAAGGCGATCCACCGCAGCGGGCTGGCCCGGGCGGGCACCGGCACCGGGACGCTCACCGTGCACCGGCTGGTCCGGGAGGTGATCCGCGAGCAGGTGGCGGCGGAGCGTCGGGAGGGACTGGCCGGCACGGTGCAGACGCTGCTCGCGGGAGCCGGTCGGCCGGCCAGCGAGTCGGTCGACGGCTGGCCGGTCCACCAGGAGCTGCTGCCGCACCTGGGGCCCAGCGGTGCGACCCGCAGCACCGACCCCGCGGTGCGGCGCTGGTTGACCGACTCGGTCCGCTACCTGGGTCAGCGCGGGCTCAACCAGGCGGCGTGCGACCTGGCCGAGCGCATCCTGGCCCGCTGGTCGGAGCCGGGCGCGAGCCCGGACGGCACCGCGCAGCTCCAGTTGCTGCGGCTCCGGCTGCAGTACGCCAACTCGCTGCGCGTGCTGGGGCGCTACCGGGAGTGCCAGGAGCTCGACCGCGCGGTGTTCACCGAGCTGACCAGGGAGTTCGGCGAGGACCACCCGCAGACCCTGGCGGCCGCCAGCAGCCTGGCGGCGGACCTGCGCACGCTGGGCCGGTTCGGTGAGGCGTGCGCGTTGGACCGGAACACGCTGCGCGCCGCCGAGCGGGAGCTGCCGCCGGGGAATCCGCAGCGGTTGGCCTGCGCCAACAACCTCGCCGTGGCGCTGTACACGGTCGGCGACCGGGCGGGTGCGCTCGACCTGCACGAGCGCACCTGGCGGCACCGGACCCGGACGGCGCCGACCAGCCTGTACACCCTCAGCTCCGCGGACAGTTACGGCAAGGCGCTGCGCGAGGCGGGCCGGCCGGCCGCGGCCCTGCAGGTGGTGGAGGAGGCGGTGCGCCGCTTCGGCGACCTGGTCGGGGAGCGGCACCCGGTGATGCTGCGGGCCCGGCAGGGCCTGGCGGCGACCCACTACCGGCTCGGCCGGCCGGGCCGGGCCGGGGAACTGGCCGAGGAGGTGCACCGGAGCACCGCGGAGGTGCTGGGCGCGGACAGCCCCGAGGCGCTGACGGCGGCCGCCACGCTGGCCGCCGTCCGGCACGCGCTGGGCGAGCACCTGCGGGCGGTGGCGGTCGGCGAACGGGCTCACCGGGCGGGCCGGGCCAGGTTCGGCAGCCGCCACCCGATGGTGGTGCTGCTGGCCGGCAACCTGGCCCCGCTGCTGCGGGCCGCGGGGCGCGCCGAGGAGGCGGCGGTGCTCGGGCGGGAGGCGGTCGAGCGCTTCGAGGCCGCGGTCGGCCCGGACCACTGCGACCTGGGGGCGCTGCTGCTGAACCGGGCCACCGACGAGGCCGCCGCCGACCCCGCGGCCGCGGTGCACACCGGCACCCGGGCGCTGGAGCTGCTCACCGGGACGGTCGGGGCGGGCCACCACCACGCACTGGCGGCCGGCGCCAACCTGGCGCTCGACCTGGCCGCCCTCGGACGGCGGGGGCCGGCCGCGGAGTTGGCGGGGCGGTGCGCGGAGCTGGCCCGGGCGGCGCTGGGGGAGGGCCATCCGCTGACCCGCGCGGTGCTGGCCCGCGACCGGCTGGACGCCCAGGTCGAGTTGTACTCGCTCTGAGGCGCCGCAGCGCACGCCCCGGGCCGCGTGTTCGAGCGGGCGCACGCTCGAGGGGACGTGGGCGCGCGGGGCGCACAGTGCGGACACACAGCGGACGCAGTGTCAACATGCCGTGAAAATCACTACGCCGAACGGCGGATGGGCAGTTCACTGCAACAGGTGAAACCGATCACCGGGGGGTCCCGAGATCGGGTGGTGGGCCGGGAGATCGAGCAGATCGTGCCGGTCCGAACGACCGGGTGGCCGGAAACGGCTCCCGCGCTGACTGGAAATAGCCAAGCCAGACACTAGGTTGGTGCAAAGGCGCCGTGGGACCCTCCCCAGTGCCCTACTACCCCCGCCCGGCCCGGTTCAACCGCGCCATCCCCGGAAGGATCGTCAGATATGCAGACCGTGATGGACGTCGTCGACGTCGCCCCAGACCAGCCGGCCCGACGGCTCTCGCTGGAGGAACTGTCCGCGCAGGACACCGACCGGCTGCTCGCCCCGCTGTACCGCTCGCTGGCGGGCACCGAGGGTGAGTCCGGTGTCGAGAAGGGCTTCAACTCCTCGATCTGAGGGGGTGGGGAGGCGACGCCCGGTTGACAGCTCCGCCCTGCCGGTACTCCAGTTGTTTCTGGCGGAGTGTCATCTCTCGACAGCAGGAAAGAACATGACGCACCAGCTGGTGCCATTCTCACAGTTCGTGCTGAAGGTCCACAGTCGCTGCGACCTGGCCTGTGACCACTGCTACGTCTATGAGCACGCCGACACCAGCTGGCGCGGCAGGCCGCGGGCGATCAGCGAGCCGGTCCTGGCCCGCACGGCCGAGCGGATCGCGGAGCACGCGCGCACCCACCGGTTGCCCGCCGTCCACGTGGTCCTGCACGGCGGCGAACCGCTGCTGGCCGGGCCGCGGCTGCTGCGCCGCGCCGCCGAGCTGCTGCGCGCCGCACTGCCCCCGGGCTGCGAGCTGGACCTGCGGATCCACACCAACGGGGTGCGGCTGGACCGCGCCTTCTGCGCGCTCTTCGACGAGTTGGACATCAAGGTCGGCATCTCGCTGGACGGGGACGCGGCGGCCAACGACCGCCACCGCCGGTTCGCCGACGGCCGCAGCAGCCACGCCAAGGTGCTCGCCGCCGTGGCGCTGCTGCGCTCGCCCGAGTTCCGCCACCTGTACGCGGGGCTGCTCTGCACGATCGACGTGGCGAACGACCCGATCGCGGTCTACGAGGCGCTGCGCGCGCTGGAACCGCCGCGGATCGACTTCCTGCTCCCGCACGCCACCTGGGACCAGCCGCCCAAGCGCCCCGCCGAGCTCGGCGAACACCCCTACGCGCACTGGCTGCTGGCGATCCACCGGCGCTGGGAGCAGCAGGGCCGGCCGTTCCCGGTGCGCACCTTCGACTCGGTGCACCGCACCCTGCACGGCGGGGCCAGCCTCACCGAGGCGCTCGGCCTCGACCCCGCCGACCTGGTGGTGATCGAGACCGACGGCAGCTTCGAGCAGGCCGACAGCCTCAAGACGGCCTACGACGGCGCCCCGGCCACCGGCTTCGACGTCTTCACCGACACCCTCGACGAGGTCGCCCGGCACCCGGGCATGCAGGCCCGGCAGTCGGGCCTGGCCGGCCTGAACGCGACCTGCCGGGCCTGCCCGGTGGTCCGCAGCTGCGGCGGCGGCCTCTTCGCCCACCGCTGGCGCACCGGCGCCGGCTTCGACAATCCGTCCGTCTTCTGCGGAGACCTGATGCGCCTGATCACCACCATCCGGGATCGGATCGCGCCGACCGCCACCGCCCCCCTCGGCGGCCCCAGCACCGAACAGTCCGGTACCGAACAGCCCGGCACCGAACAGCCCGGTACCGAACTGCCCGGCACCGACCGGCTCGGCCCCGACCAGCTGGGGCAACTGGCCCGCGGCCACGGGGACGCGGCCACCGTCGCGGCGCTGGCCGCCGGACAGCTGGACCTGACCCGACGCCTGCTGGCCGCGGTCGGCCGGCAGGCGGGGGAGGCCTGGCAGCTGCTCACCGAGCTGGACGCCACCGCGCCCGCCGCGGTGGACGCGGTGCTCGCCCACCCGTACGTCCGCAGTTGGGCGGTCGGCCTGCTGCGCGCCGAGCCGGGCGACCCGGCGGCGGAGCCGGACACCCTGGCGGAGATCGCCGCGGCGGCGCTGATCCGCGCCGGGCGGGACGCCGAGCTGCCGGTCCCGGTGCGCGGCGGGGCGATCCAGCTGCCCACCCTCGGCCGGGTGCTGGTCGGCGGGGCCGGGCCGGCCGTGCTGCGCGGCGGCGCGGACCGGTTCACCGTGCGCAGCGCGGCCGGGGTGACCCGGGTGGTCGGCTTCGACCAGCCGACCGACCCGGGCTGGCTGCCGGTGCGCCGGCTCGGCTTCGCCGGCGGCTGGTCGGTGGCCGTCGAGGACACCGACCCGCAGCGCGACTGCCACCGGTGGCCGGCCGAGCAGCGCCTGACCGAGGCCGCCTTGGGCGACTGGACCGGTGCACTGCGCGAGGCCTGGGAGCTGCTGCTGCGCGACCTGCCGCAGTACGCGGCCGGGATCGCCGCCGGGCTGACCACGATCACCCCGCTGCGTCCGGGCCCGGGCGGCCGGCAGCTGGGCAGCACCGCCCGGCAGGCCTTCGGCGCGGTGGCCCTCGCCCGCCCGCGGACCGCGCCGGACCTGGCGCTGCTGCTGGTGCGGGAGTTCCAGCAGGTGAAGCTGGGCGCGGTGGTGGACTTCCACGACCTGTACGACCGTGCGGACCGGCGCCTTCACCCCGCCCCCTGGGCGGCGGACCCGCAGTCGGTGGCGGAGCTGTTCCCCGGGGCCTACGGCCGGCTCGCAGTGACCGAGTTCTGGGGCAGCCGGGTGGCGGCCTACGCCGGGGTGGGCGGCGAGGCGGCCGAGCACGCGCGCGAGCGGTTCCGGGTGGAGCGCGAGCGGACCGACCGGGCGATCGACACGCTGCTCGGCTCCGGTTCGCTCACCCCGCTCGGCGAGCGGTTCGCCGCGGGGCTGCGGGAGTCGCTGCCGGACGGGGGCGCCGAGGCGCCCGCCGACCGGCCGCTCGGCGCGGACCGGCCCGCGCCCGCCGGACGCTGAGGAGGCCCGTCATGCCCGCCATGCCCGCCGTGCCCGGCTCCGCGGAACTCGGCGTCGCCGAACTCACCGACCGGCTGCGCCGGCTCGGCCTCTCCCCGCGCACCGGAACCCTGCTGGTGCACGCCGCCCTGCGCACGCTCGGCCCGGTGCAGGGCGGTTCGGCCGGCGTGCTCGACGCCCTGCGGGCCGCGCTCGGCCCGGACGGCACGCTGCTGGCCTTCACCGCCACCCCGGAGAACTCCGACACCTCCCGGCTGGACGCGGCGGCCACCGCCGGGCTCGACCGGGCGGACCTGCAGGCCTACCGCCGGTCCATGCCGCCCTTCGACCCGGCCACCACCCCCGCCTCGCCCACCATGGGGCGGCTCTCCGAGGAGCTGCGCAACACGCCGGGGGCGCTGCGCAGCACCCACCCGCAGACCTCCTTCGCCGCCCTCGGGCCCAAGGCCGCCGCCCTCACCGCGGACCACCGGCTGGACTGCCACCTGGGCGAGGAGTCCCCGCTCGGGCGGCTGTACCGGGAGCGCGGCTGGGTGCTGATGCTGGGGGCCTCGCCGGAGCGCTGCACCGCGCTGCAGCTGGCCGAGTACCGGGTGCCCGACGGGCCGGTGAAACGGTACGGCTGCATGGTGCGCGGCCCGGGCGGGCACCCGAGGTGGGAGCGGTTCGACGGGCTGGACCTGGACGACCAGTACTTCCGGCAGATGCTGCCCGAGATCCTGCCGGGGCTGTTCCGGCTGCCGGGGCCGGTCGCGGCCCGCACCGCCCGGATCCGCGGCGCCGACTGCCTGCTGCTGCCGGTGGTCCAGGCGGTGGACGCGGCCCTGGGCTGGCACCAGCGCCGGCCGGCGGGCGCGCTGCGCTGACCTCCGCCGGTCCGTTTCGGGGTCAGCCGTCCCGATTCGGGTAAACCGCTGACACCGACCCGACAACTGACGCATGATCAGAGGGCCGGGTGGCAGAGGTATTCCACCGGGGTATTCCACTCGGGAAGCGGAGCTTCCTACACTGTGGGTGCCCTGAGCGGGGCGGCACAGGCCCCTGGGGAGGCGCGTGTGAACGACGCTGCGGGCAGGCAGAAGGCCACGGCGAAGCCGCATTTCTTCCTCAGCTACGCGCACATGCCCGCAGTCGGCTCGCGCAACCCCAACCTGCGGGTCAGCCAGTTCTACGAGGACCTCTGCGAGGCGGTGCTGCAGCTCACCCCGCTGCCCACCGCCGACCCGGTGGGCTTCATGGACCAGACCATGCACCAGGGCGACAACTGGGCGGCCAAGATCTCCGAGGCGCTGGCCACCTGCCGGGTCTTCGTCCCGCTCTACCACCCGCGGTTGTTCCGCAGCACCCCGTGCGGCCAGGAGTGGTACACCTTCGCCCAGCGCGCCAACAGCTCGCCCGGCGGCCCGGCGCAGAACAGCGCGATCGTGCCGGTGCTCTGGGTGGGCATGCAGGACAGCGCGCTGCCGCCGGTGGCCCAGGCGGTGCAGTACAACCACCCGACCTTCCCGCAGGCCTACGCCGAGGACGGGCTGTACGCGCTGATGGCCCAGCGGCACCACCAGGGGCTGTACGAGAAGGTGGTCTACAAGCTGGCCCGGCGGATCGTCGAGGTGGCGCTGGAGACCGTGGTGCCGGTCGCGGAGCCGGTCGACTTCACCACCAACCCCTCGGCCTTCCCGGGCCGTTCGCCCGCCGACGAGCTGACCATCGCGGTGCTCGCGTACAAGCGCAGCGAGGTGCCGCCGCACCGCGACCGCAGCTACTACGGCGCCGGCCGCACCGACTGGCAGCCCTACGACCAGGACGGCGAGGGCGCGCTGGCCGAGAAGGCGATGCAGCTCGCCCGCCAGTGCGACCTCAACCCCACCGTGCACGAGTTCGACCTGGCGGCCGGCCGGCTGATGGAGCTGGAGCGGCCGCAGGGGCCGGGCGTGGTGCTGTTGGACCGCTGGGTGCTGGAGGACACCGCCCGGCGCGAGCTGGTGCGCGAGTTCGCCCGCCGCAACCCGGCCTGGGTGACCATGGTGGAGCCGTGGAGCCGGGACGACCCGCAGTGCGTGGCGCGCGCGGCCGAACTGCTGCTGCTGGCCAACCAGGTGCTCGGCCGCGGCCGGGGGAGCAGCCGGCCCTCGTTCCGGCCCACCGCCGGCGGCCTCGCCGACCCGGACGGGGTGCCCACCGAGCGCGAGTTCGGGGTGACCTTCCAACTGGCGGCGCTGCGCGCGCAGAAGGCCTTCAAGGAGCGCGGCCTGACCCGCCCGCCCGGCACCGGCGAGGTCCGGCCGCGGCTGACCGCCGCCTTCGAGGACCCGCAGCCGCCGGGCGGCCGCCGCCACGACTTCGACCCGGCTCCCAGGGAGCCCGACCAGCCACCCGACCAGCCACCGGACCAGTCGCCGGACCAACAGTCGCCGGACCAGTCGCCGGCCCCGCAGCCTGACCGCCCGGTCGACCCGCGCCTGGACCTCGGCTTCGGCCCGGGGTCCGGCCGCCGGGCCGACCCCCCGCTCGACCGCTCGACCGACCCCGAGGACGACGAAGGAGGAGACCATGGCCGCTGACACGACGCGCAACCTCCGGCAGGGTGGCCGCAGTGCGGCCGAGCCGGTGACCGAGGGCGAGCGGGCCGCCGGCCGCCTCGCGGACGAGGACCGGCAGGGCCGGATCGTCACCTTCTACTCCTACAAGGGCGGCACCGGGCGCACCATGGCGCTGGCCAACACCGCCTGGATCCTGGCGGCCAACGGCTTCCGGGTGCTCACCGTGGACTGGGACCTGGAGGCCCCGGGCCTGGCCAAGTTCTTCCACCCGTTCCTCGACGCCAACGAACTCGCCAACGCCTCCGGCGTGATGACGCTGATCAACGACTACCGCGAGGAGGCGCTGCGGGAGACCGAGCTGCACGCCGACGCGCTGCTCGAACCCGAGCTCTATCAGGAGGAGCTGCGCGAGATCGGCCACCACCCGGGCTGGCACCTGGACTTCGCCAAGGTGGCCGGGCACGCGCTGCCGCTCTCCTGGAACGGCTTCCCGAGCGGCGGCAGCATCGACTTCCTGGCCGCCGGGCGGCAGGACCGGGACTACTCCGGCACCCTCAGCAGCCTGGACTGGGACCTGTTCTACGAGCGCTTCGAGGGCGGCCAGTTCTTCGACGCGCTGCGGGCCGACATGCGCCGGCGCTACGACTACGTACTGATCGACAGCCGCACCGGGCTCTCCGACACCGCCGAGATCTGCACCGTGCAGATGCCCGACGACCTGGTGGTCTGCTTCACGCTGAGCGATCAGAGCATCGACGGCGCCTCCCGGATCGCCCAGCACATCGCGGACCGCTACCGGGACCGCGGCATCCGGATCCTGCCGGTGCCGATGCGGATCGACGACTTCGAGAAGGACAAGGCCGACGCCGGGCGCTCGCTGGCCCGGGTCAGGTTCGACGGCCTGCCCTCCGAGCTGAGCGGCGAGGAGACCGCCCGCTACTGGGGCTCGGTGGAGATCCCGTACCGGCCGTTCTACGCCTACGAGGAGATCCTGGCCACCTTCGGCGACAAGCCCGGCACCCCGACCAGCATGCTCGCGGCCTGCGAGCGGCTCTGCGAGATGATCACCCAGAGTCGGGTGGGTTCGCTGCCGCCGATGGAGGAGGAGGTCCGGCTGCGCTACGTGGAGGCCTTCACCCGGCGCCGGCCCACCGTGCCGGCCGACATCTACCTCAGCTACGTGCCCGAGGACCGGATGTGGGCGGACTGGATCGAGTACGTGCTCACCGCGGCCGGCTTCCGGGTGCTGCCGCGGGACGTCGGGGCCGGCACCGACGCCCGGCTGGAGACCGAGCGCTCGGTGGACGCGGCCTACCGCACGGTGGCCGTGCTCTCCCCGGCCTACCTGCGCTCCCCGCAGGCCCGTGCGCTCTGGGAGTCGGTGGCCGGGTCGGACCCGTCCGGCACCCGGCGCCAGTTGATCCCGGTGCGGGTCGGCAACACCCCGCTGTCCGCGCCGTTCAGCAGCCGCAACCCGGTGGACCTGGCCAACCTCAAGGAGCCGCAGGCGCTGGCCGCGCTGGTCCGGGCGCTGGGCCGGGAGGAGACGCCGAGCGTGGACCCGACCAACGGGCCGCGCTTCCCCGGTACCCAGCCGGAGATCTGGAACGTGCCGCCGCGCAACAGCTACTTCACCGGCCGGGCCGAGATGCTGGAGCGGCTGCGCAACCAGCTCGGCGGCGGGGCCACCGCGGTGCTGCCGGTGCCGCAGACCCTGTACGGCCTCGGCGGGGTCGGCAAGACCCAGGTGGCGCAGGAGTACGCGCACCGCTTCATGGCCGACTACGACCTGGTCTGGTGGGTCTCGGCCGAGCAGGAGGAAGAGATCCAGGGCCAGCTGGCCGAGCTGGCCCGCCGGATGGGCCGGGCCACCAGCGAGCCGGTGGCGCTGGCCGCCGAGATCGCGCTGGAGGCGCTGCGCCGCGGCGAGCGGGCCAAGCGGTGGCTGCTGATCTTCGACAACGCCGACGAGCCGGGCGAGATCCGCCGCTACTTTCCGGGCGGCAACGGGCACATCCTGGTCACCTCGCGCAACCAGGCCTGGGCCACCCAGGCCGAGGTGCTGGCGATGGACGTCTTCACCCGCGGCGAGAGCATCGACCACCTGACCCGGCGCACCGGCGGCGCGCTCAGCCGCCCGGACGCGGACGCGGTGGCCGAGGCGGTGGGCGACCTGCCGCTGGCGGTCGAGGTGGCCGGCGCCTGGCTGAAGGCCACCGGCACCCCGGTCGCGGAGTACGTGGCGGCGCTGCAGACCGAGGCGGCCCGGGTGCTGGAGCTCGGCCGCCCGGTGGACTACCCGATGACGGTCGGCGCCACCTGGCGGGTCTCCATCACCCGGCTGCGCCAGCAGTCCCCGGCCGCCGCCCGGATGCTCCAGCTCTGCGCCTACTTCGCGCCCGAGCCCATCTCGATGAACCTCTTCTACAGCGACCAGATGATCCGCGCGCTGGTCCCGTACGACCCGGGCCTGAGCGACAAGTTCCTGCTCGGCCGGGTGATCCAGGCGATCGGGCGGTACGCGCTGGCCAAGGTGGACGCGGGGGCGAACAGCATCCAGGTGCACCGGCTGGTCCAGGAGGTGATCCGCTCGGAGATGACCGTCGAGGAGCAGACCGACACCGCGCACGAGGTGCACCGGATCCTGACCGGCGCCCGCCCGGTGGTCGGCGACACCGACGACCCGGCCAACTGGCCGGCGTTCGAGGAGATCTGGCCGCACCTGTCGCCCTCCCGGGCGCACGACTGCGACGAGTCGGACACCCGGCAGCTGATGATCGACCGGGTCCGCTACCTGTGGAAGCGCGGCGAGTTCGGCCAGGCCCGCCGGCTCGGCCACCTGCTGGACGAGGCGTGGACCGCCAAGCTCGGCGGGGACGACCGGCAGACCCTGCTGCTGCGCTTCCAGCTCGCCAGCGTGATGCGCTCCCAGGGCCAGTACGCGCTCGCGGTGGAGCTGGACCAGGACACCCTGGAACGGCAGCGGCTGCTGCTCGGCGACCACCACCCGTACACCCTGATGACGGCCGGCTCGCTGGCTGCCGACCTGCGCGCGGTCGGCGAGTTCGGGCGGGCGCTGGAGCTGGACAAGGAGGCGCTGGACCGGTTCCGCGAGCAGTTCGGCGAGGACAACCCGCGCACCCTGTCCTGCGCCAACAACCTGGCCATCGACTACCGGCTGGCCGGGAACAGCCGGGCCGCCCTGGAACTGGACCGGGACACCCTGGACCGGCGCGCCCAGGTGCTCGGCCCCAAGCACCCCTACACCCTGACCACCAAGTCCCAGCTGGCCCGCGACCTGCGCGAGATCGGCGACTACGAGGCCTCGGTGGCGCTGCACCAGGAGGTCACCGAGGCGTTCGCCGAGGTGCTGGACATCGACGTGCCGGAACTGCTCCGCAACGCCAAGTCGATGGCCGTCTCACTGCGCAAGGCCGGCCGCCAGTCCGAGGCCCGGCGGCTCACCAAGGAGACCTACGAGCGCTACCTGGAGCGCTACGGCGAGAACGCCCCGGACACCCTGGCCTGCGCGCTCAACCTGGCCGCCGACTACAGCGCGGGCGGCGACAAGGACGCGGCCCGCGACCTGGCCCGCCAGGTGCACATCGGCTTCCAGCGGCTCTTCGGCCCCTCGCACCCGTTCACCCTGGCCTGCGCCAACAACCTGGTGATCTACCTGCGCGGCAGCGGCGGGGTGGTGGAGGCGGCGGAGCTGGGCCGGCAGACCGTGACGAGCCTGGGCCAGGCGCTCGGCCCCGAGCACCCGTACACCCTGAACGCGCAGATCAACCTGGCCAACGCGCTGGCCGACCTCGGCGAGGTCGAGGAGGCGGAGCGGCTGGAGCAGAGTGCCTACCGGGGCCTGCGCGAGCGCTTCGGGCCCCGGCACCCGGACGTGGTCTGCTGCCAGGCCAACCTCGCCATCACGCTGCGCGCGGCCGGCCGGGTCGGCGAGGCCGCCGAGCTGCGGGCCCAGGTGGTGAACGAGCTGATCCGCCAGTTCGGCGAGGAGCACCCCAACACCATCTCGGCCCGCGGCTGGAAGCGGATCAACCGCGACCTGGAGCCCCAGCCGGTCTGAGCGACCGGCCAGGGCCCGGGCCCCGGGAACCGGCTAGGCCGGCTCGGCCGCCGCCCACTTCAGGGCGGCGGTCATCACCCGGAAGGCGCCGAAGTGCGCCGCGCCCGGCTCCAGGAAGAGGGTGGCGCCCGGGACGTGCTCGGCCAGCCAGCGGGAGTGGTCGACCGGCGAGAACATGTCGTCGGTGCCGTGCCAGAGCCAGGTGGGCACGGCCACGTCCTGGGCCTTGAAGCCCCAGTCGGTGGTGAAGGCGAGCACGTCGTCGATCCAGCCGTCGGCGTTCTGCCGGAAGGCCTCGCGGTAGTTGCGCTGCAGGATCCGGCGCATGCCGGCGTCCGAGACCACCACCCGGTCGGCGCCGGACAGCTCCCGGCGCAGCCCGGCGAGCAGGGTGGCCGGGTCGTCGCGGATCCGGCGGGCCCGCTGCGCCATCGAGGCGGCGATCCGCAGGTGGTCGCGCTCGGCGGCCTTGTAGTCGCGGATGTTGGACGGGGTCATGCCCGCGTACCAGTCCAGGCCCTCGGCCCCCCAGGGCGCCAGGCAGACCAGCACCGCCACCCGGTGCACCCGGCTCGACAGCAGCGCGCCGCAGGCGAGTGCGTGCGGGCCGCCGCCGGAGCGGCCCACCACGGCGAAACGTTCCAGCCCGAGTTCGTCGGCGATGGTCTGCACGTCGACGGCCGCGGCGGCGACCTGCCGGCCGGGCAGCCGCTCCGAGGCGCCGTAGCCGGGGCGGTCGAAGGAGATCAGGTGGACGCCCAGGTGGTAGAGCACGGTGCTGCGGGGCAGCGGGCCGAGCCGGCTGCCCGGGGTGCCGTGCAGCAGGAAGACGGGGCGGCCGGCCGGGTCGCCGAAGGTCTGCACCGCGAGCTTCCGGCCGTCGGCGGTCTTCACCATTCGGGGCTGCACGCGGGAACCTCCAGTGATGTCGGGCGGATGCGTCCGGGACGGACGTCGGCCGCCGCCGGCGGCCGCCGACGGGGTGGGGCTACAGGGCCGGACCGCGGACCTCGCGGCGGGCCTGCCAGGTGGTGTGCTCGCGCGAGACGGCGTCCTCGGCGTCCCGGGCGAGCCTGGCCCAGAGCTCCTCGGAGTCCGCGGCGGCCAGGTCCAGCCGGGTCAACTGGGCTCTGATCAACTCCAGCTCGTCGGCGGCCAGCCGGTAGGCGGCGGCCAGCGGCCGGTACTGGCGCAGCTGGGCCCAGGCCGCCACCGAGGCGCCGACCGCGGAGACCGTGCCGAGCGCGTCGTAGGAGTGCCAGCCGAGCGCCCGCAGCACGGCCAGCAGCAGGCCGATCGCCGGCACCACCATGCCGAGCACCTCGGTGGCCCGCCCGGCCCGCTCGCAGTACGCCGCCTTCTCCCGGTACCAGCCGTGCTGCACCTCCACCCGCTCGCGCAGGTAGACCTCGCGCCGCACGCTCAGCGGCTGCTCGCGCAGGCGGCGCATCGCCGCGGTCACCTCCGCGCTGCGCTCGGCGTCGCCGGGCAGCACCGCGCTGTCCCGGAAGCCGCGCAGGATGCCGCCCAGCTGCAGCCGGTAGAGGCCCTCGGCGTCCGGCAGGGTGGTCGGCGGTGGCTGATAGGCGTCGGCCCGCACCGCGAACTTCCAGGCCAGGGTCTTGACCGACTCGGCGGCGGCCCGCCCCTCGTACCAGCGGCCCTGCGGGTTGTGCCGGCTGATCTGGGCGGCCAGGCAGACGGTGGCCAGGTAGCCGGCGGCGGCCGCCCAGGCCCAGGGCCGGCCGGTCGCGGCCCCGCACGCCGCCGCCGCGACCAGCAGCAGCAGCTCCCAGCGGAACAGCTGGACCGAGCGCTGCTGGGCGCGCAGCGAGGCGGAGTCGGCCTGTCGGAACAGCTCGGGGAGCAGCTCGGTCTCGCGCACCGGGCTGGTGCCTCCGCTGCCGGCTGCCATCGAGTCCGCCCCCGTCCGACTGATGCCCATAGGACCCCTGGACACTGGAGTACTGCCCGCGGCGGAGCCCGGATACGCCATTGCCCGGGCCAGTATGGGCGCTGCCGGACGCCGCGGACAGGCCGGTACGCGCCGTTTCCCCGGGCCGGCCGCCGCCGGCGGCCGGGCCAGTGGGCGTGGAAACGGGTCAGTAGGCGTAGAAGATGCGGTCGGCGTGCTCGGCCATCAGCTTGGCGTTCCAGTCGGTGCCGCCGTCCACGTTGCCCGAGCGGAACAGCGGGGGAGTGATCCCGCGGTCCGCCAGCTTCCCGACCGCGGCGGCCACCACCGCCTGCATCAGCGCACTGGTCACGATGGTGGAGACCGAGCCGAAGCCGGTGTCGGCGCCCGGGTGGGTCAGCTCGGCGTCACCGACCGCGATCTTGCTGTCCAGCACCACGTCGCAGTGGTCCTTGAGGTAGGTCCCGGAGGGGTGCTTGGCCGAGACCCGGCCCGGATAGGCCAGCGAGGTGACCCCGACCACCTGCAGGCCGCGCTCGCGGGCGTGCAGGGCCAGCTCCACCGGCATCACCTGGCGGCCGGAGAGCGAGATCACGAAGAGCAGGTCGCCGGCGGCGGCCGGGGTCAGGTCCAGGGTGGCGGTGGCCAGCCCGGAGACCCGCTCCAGCGCGCTGCCGAGCGGCGCCGGCATCACGTTGACCCCGGTCATCCCCGGCACGTTCAGCAGGTTGAACACGACCAGCCCGCCGGCCCGGTAGACCACGTCCTGGGCGG
Organism: Kitasatospora sp. LaBMicrA B282; assembly: GCF_050325825.1. Classification (NCBI taxonomy): domain Bacteria; kingdom Bacillati; phylum Actinomycetota; class Actinomycetes; order Kitasatosporales; family Streptomycetaceae; genus Kitasatospora; species Kitasatospora sp. LaBMicrA B282. The sequence goes on along the minus strand of NZ_JBNQTI010000003.1, from coordinate 89,480 downwards.
CCAGCGAGGAGTGCCCGGCCCCGAAGGCGAAGATCCGCCGCCGGTCGGCCACCGCGTCGGCCAGCAACTGCGCGGCCCGGTCGATCGACTCCGCCTCCTCCGCGTGGACCCGCCGCAGCGTGCTGACGGCCGCCTCGAAGTACTGCCCGACCAGGTCATCCATGAAGATCTTCCCTAACCGCCAGTGGAGAAAGCTACGGCGAGCACGGTGGGGCTTCTCGGGGGCCGCTGTCAACAGGGACGAAACCGTGCGGGAAGGCACTCGCGGCGGGCTCGGTTGTCCCTGCCGTACGTCAGAATTGGCGGTGAGGACACCGACACGAACGGAGCCGGCGGCGATGTCTGGGCTGATCGACACGACTGAGATGTACCTTCGCACCATCCTGGAGCTGGAGGAAGAGGGCATCACGCCGATGCGCGCCCGGATCGCCGAGCGGCTGGAGCAGAGCGGCCCAACAGTCAGCCAGACGGTCGGCCGGATGGAGCGCGACGGCCTGCTGCGGGTGGCCGGCGACCGCCACCTGGAGCTCACCGAGGAGGGCCGCCGGCTCGCGGTGCGGGTGATGCGCAAGCACCGGATCGCCGAGTGCCTGCTGGTCGACGTGATCGGCCTGGAGTGGGAGCAGGTGCACGAGGAGGCCTGCCGCTGGGAGCACGTGATGAGCGAGACGGTCGAGCGCAAGGTGCTCGCCATGCTCGGCCACCCGACCCAGTCGCCCTACGGCAACCCGATCCCCGGCCTGGACGAGCTCGGCGACACCAAGGCCGAGGGCGAGGGCTACGACGCCGCCCTGGTCACGCTGGACGCGCTGCGCCCCGACGAGGAGGGGTCCAGCGTGGTGGTCCGCCGGATCGGCGAGCCGATCCAGACCGACGAGGAGCTGATGCGGACGCTGCGGCGGGCCGGGGTGCGGCCGGGCGCCACCATCCAGGTCGCGCCGGCGGTGGGCGGGGTGCTGGTGGGCAGCGGCACCGACTCGGCCGAGCTCGGCAAGGAGATCGCCGCGCACGTCTTCGTCGCGCACGCCTGAGGCGCGCACGTCTTCGTCGCGCACGCCTGAGGCGCGCACGTCTTCGTCACGCACGTCTTCGGCGGCCGGGCCTGAGGTGCCCGGACCCGGGTCGCCCGGGCCCGAGCCGGGGCGCGGTCGCAGGGCCCGGCACGTCCCCACGTGCCGGGCCCTGCGATTCCCCACCCCGTTCCCCACCCGGATCCCCACCTGTTTCCTCCTGCCCGCCGCCCGGCTTCCCCGTCCAGGCGTCCCCTCCGGCTCCCCCGGTCTCGGTGCCGCCGCGGCTGCCGACCCGCCGCTGCGTGCTGTGCCCCTTTCGTTCCGTGCTGTCACTGCCTGCCTCATTCATCCCCCGGGCACCGCGGGCCAATCCCGGCCCCCCGTCACCCGTCCGAGCGGCTTGCCCGGTCGACGGCCGGGTATGCGGCATGCCGGAGAGCGGGTCCGGCCGGCCGGACCCGCTCGGTTCGCCGAACCGCCGTCAGGTCACCGGGTGGGCGCCGACTGCGGCTGCGGCTTGGCCGCCGCCGGGATCCGCCGGGTGCTCTGCGCGTCCCGGCCGCAGGCGTAGGCCAGCGGGTTGATCAGCTCGGCCGCGTCCGGCAGCCAGCGGTTGCGCTCGGAGGGCGGCAGCGCCCACTGGGCGAAGCTGTAGTGCCCGATCCGGGACGGCGGCGCGACGATCCACTCGCCCTCGCCGCGGCCCACCAGGTCCAGCCGGCCGGGCGTCCAGCCGAGCTTGCGCAGCATCTCCGGCAGCTTGGCCAGCGCGCCCGGCAGCACCAGGAAGAGCAGCCGCCGACCGCGCTGCCCGGGCGCCACCGGCACCGAGACCACCGGGCCCAGCTGGAGCTGCATCCGTTCCATCCGGGCCAGCGCCAGGCAGCCGGCCTGCTCCGGCACGTCCAGCACGTCGAAGGTGCGGCCGAGCGGCAGCAGGATCGAGGCCTGCGGGGTCTCGCTCCACCAGCGGCGGACCGTGCCGGGGGCGGCGCTGGCCCGCCGCCGCCAGTCCTGGGTCGTCGGGTGCGCCCCGGGCAGCGGGCAGTTGGGCGTGCCGCACGAGCAGCGGGCCGGGCCGTCGTCCTCGACCAGGTGGGCGCCGGGCACCACCTCCCAGTGCCGCTCCTCGGCGTACCTGACCGCTTCGATCAGCAGTTGGGAGATCGGCTTTCCGTCACTGCCCTGCTGCGGGGCTCCTGGGGTCTCTTCCACGTGCTGCACAACTACCGGCCGTGGGGCGGGTTACGGGGTGATCAGGTGGCAGCGGGCGGGAGCGGCCAATGTCACCCGTACCGGTGAGCTGCGCTGCGCGGTGCCGCGCCGGGCGGGTGGTGCCCGCCGGTCCCGCCGAGGTCGGTGCGGTGGCGCGCCGCAGCCCGTCGAGGTGGCGCACCCTGGCGCGGAACCAGGCGCTCCGGAGGCGTCCAGGCGGTGTTGGCGTGGCGTTCGCCCCCCGTCGACCGGGTGGGCGCAGCGGGGGCGCACGGGAGCATTTAGCCGGGCGCGCACGCTGATCCGGTCGTCCGCATGGGTATCCCGATGGTGTTGTTGATCGCTAACCTGGCCTCAAGTTCCGTCACTGGCCGGGTAGTCGGTGCGCCGTCCGGGTCGCCCTTCGGGGCCCCGCCCCGGCGGTCCGGCACCAGAGCAGCAGAGTCGACGCCCGCCGGCCGGAACCCGGGGGCGCTGGGGAGGCGAAGCCCATGGCCGCGAGACCACCCGTCGCACGACAGCCCAACGAGCGCCTGCAGTCGCTGATCCAGGAGGCGAGCTGCTCCAACGCGGGTCTCGCCCGCCGGGTCAACCTCTGCGGCGCCGAGCACGGGCTCGACCTGCGCTACGACAAGACCTCGGTCGCCCGCTGGCTGCGCGGCCAGCAACCGCGCGGCCAGGCGCCCGCGGTGATCGCCGAGGCGCTCGGCCGCAAGCTCGGCCGCGGGGTGACCGTGGACGAGATCGGCATGGCCGACGGCAAGAACCTCACCTCGGGGGTGGGCCTGCAGTTCGCCCCCACGCTCAGCGGTGCGCTGGAGCAGGTGTGCGAGCTGTGGCGCAGCGACGTCAGTCGCCGCGACTTCCTCAACGGCGCCTCGGTGGCGGCCTCCGCGCTGGTCGAGCCCAGTCGGGACTGGCTGATCACCCCGCCGGACCCGACGGTCGCCCGCAGCGGCGGCCCGCGGGTGGGGCCGGCGGACGTGGCGGCGATCCGGGCCACCACCGAGATGCTGGTCGACCTGGACCACCGGTTCGGCAGTGGGCACGTCCGCCCGGTGGTGGTGCACTACCTGAACAGCGTGGTCTCCGGGCTGCTCAGCGGCGGCTACCGGGAGGAGACCGGGCGCCGGCTGTTCGCCGCGGTGGCCCGGCTGACCGAACTGGCCGGCTACATGGCGGTGGACACCGGGCAGCCCGGGCTGGCCCAGCGCTACTACATCCAGGCGCTGCGGCTGGCCCAGGCCGCCGACGACCGGGGCTACGGCGGCTACGTGCTGGCGGCCTCGATGAGTCACCTGGCGGCCACCCTGGGCAACCCCCGGGAGATCGCCCAGCTCGCCAGGGCCGCGCAGGAGGGCGCGCGCTCGGTGGCCACCCCGACCGCGATGGCGATGTTCTACGCCGCGGAGGCGCGCGGTCACGCGCTGCTGGGCGACGCCCGCTCCTGCGAGCTGGTGGCGGCCAGGGCCGTGGCGGCGATGGAGAAGCGCAACCCGGAGGACGACCCGGACTGGATCCGGCACTTCGACGAGGCCTACCTCGCCGACGAGTTGGCCCACTGCTACCGGGACCTGGAGCTCTCCAAGCAGGCCGAGCGGCAGGCCCGGATCGCCCTCGAGCTGCACCCGGTCACCCGGGTCCGGCGGCGGGCGGTGGACCTGGTGCTGCTGGCCACCGCGCAGTTGCAGCAGCGCGAGATCGAACGGGCCTGCGAGACCGGGACCCAGGCGATGCGGCTGCTGGGCGGGCTGCGCTCCAACCGGGGGGTGGAGTACCTGGACGACTTCCGCCGCCGGCTGGAGCCGTACCGGGACCACCGGGTGGTGCGGGAGTTCCAGCAGAGGGTGGAGGTGGAGGCGGCATGACGGTGGCCCCGCGGTAAACGGGGCTTGATGCGGCCGCGTGCGAACGGAGGGAACGGGCCGCCCGCGTGGTCACCCGCAGCGGTGAACCGGTAGCGTGGGCGGGACGTTCCGAGGAACTCCAGCAGAAGTGTGGTCCGCCGTCAGCTGCGCGTGCGGCAGAACCGAGGAAGGCCCGGGTGCTCATACCGGACAGACAACGTGGGCGGTCCGCCGGCAGACGGACCGCTCCTCGTGCGTCGGTCGTACCGGTGGGGCCGCGGCCGAGCACAGGTGAGGAATCGCGTTGAGCCAGCGCCGCTCGTACCCCAGCAACGGTGACTTCAACCTGGACGACCTGTTCCGGCCGGAGCCGGCCGCCCAGGGCCAGGCACCCCAGCCGCCGATGCCGCAGCCGCCGGTGCCGCAGCACCAGGCGGAGCAGGCGATGCCGACCCAGCAGCTGCCGGCCCAGCCGGGCGGTCCCGAGTACGCGGCGGGCCCCGACTACGCGGCGGGCGGGGACTACCTGGCGGGCGGCACGCCGTGGGGCGAGCAGCCGGCGCACTACGCGGCCGAGGTGGCCCCCGAGCCGGCCGCCGAGACGCAGTACCTGCCGCCCTACCCCACCGGCGCCCCCACCGCGGGCACCTTCGGCGGGCAGCAGAGCTTCACCGCCCCCGCGGGCTACCCGACCGAGCCCGGCTACCCGGAGCAGGGCTACCGCAGCCCCGCCGGCTACGCGGAGCAGGGGTACGGCGAGCAGCAGGGCTACGGCGAGCAGCAGCAGGGCTACCCCGGGGCGGGCTACCAGGCCGGCTACCGGTCCGAGCGGAACGAGCAGACCACCCGGCTCGGCCGCGCCTCCTACGACGACGACCGGGGCTCCTCCCGGCTCTCCCGCAAGGCCGTGGTCGGCGGTGTGGTGGCGCTCTGCGCGGTCGGCGGCATCCTGGTCGGCGTGCTGGCCAGCGGCGGCAGCGACAGCAGCGGCAAGGCGAAGCCCAAGCACACCGCGGCCCAGGGCGGCACCGACGGCTCGCCGAGCGCCCAGGCCTCCGGCTCGCCGGCCGCCGGCACGCTGAGCCCGGCCGCGACGGCCCAGGCCCAGGCGGTCGCCAGCCTGCTGGGCACGGCCAACGCGAGCCGCCAGGCGGTGGTCAACGCGGTCGACGCGGTCAAGAAGTGCGACAACCCGGGCAACGCCCAGGCCACGCTGACCCAGGCCTCGGCCCAGCGCAAGCAGCTCATGACCAGCCTGGCCGCGCTCAAGGTGGACCAGCTGCCGACCGGCTCGCAGCTGGTCACCCAGCTCGACGCGGCCTGGCAGGCCTCGGCCAACGCCGACGACGCCTACGCGGCCTGGGCCGGGGACTTCGCGCAGAGCTGCGACCCGACCAAGGTCAGCCAGGACCCGAACCTGCAGACCGCCAACCAGGCCAGCGGCTCCGCCACCACCGCCAAGGGCCAGGCCGCCCAGACCTGGAACGCCATCGCCCAGCAGGCCGGCCTGACCACCTTCCAGTCCGGCCAGCTGTAACCGGACCCGCCGGGTGGGCCCGCCCACCGGGCCCGGGCTCCCGCCGGACCGGCCCTAGGGGGTCGCCGGCGACGGGGTGTTCGGGCCGGCCGGCCGCGGCCCGCCGGTCAGCACCCAGCGCACGTCCACGAAGCCCGGCTGCGGCTCGGCCAGCCGGCCGTTGACCACCTGCTGGAAGGTGACCGAGGTGTTCACCAGCCGCGGGGCGTCGGCGCTGGCCAGCATGTCGGTCAGCGCCCAGCTCAGCGGCGGGGTGACGCCGCCGGTGTCGATCGCGGTGCCGCTCTCCAGCTCGTTGCGCAGCGCCTTGGCGGTCACCGGCTTGCCACCGAGGCGCTGCACGGCCTGCAGGAAGACCTGGTAGGCGACCCAGGTGGTCTCCACCCCGGGGTCGGAGTCGTCGATGCTGGTCAGGCCGGCGGCCGCCGTGGAGTTGATCACGGCGCGCAGCGGGGCCCAGACCTTGGAGGCCTCCGGCGGGTACCAGCCGGTCGCGTAGGCGCCGGCCAGCGGGCCCGAGTCGCCGCCGGTGGAGTCCACCACGGACTGCTGGAAGCTGCCGATGACCGAGGCCAGCCGGGTGTTCTGGCGCGGCTGGCGGCGCAGCGCGTCCAGCAGGTTGAGGGTGGGGGTGGGGCTGAGCGCGGCGGTGATGCAGTTGCCCGGCTGGTCGGTGCCGATCGCCTGCCGGGCCTGGGCGGTGTAGTCGGTGGAGGTCTCCTTGGCCCGGATGTCGGTCAGCTTGAGCCCCTCGGGGGCCAGCGCGGCGGCCAGTTCGCCGACCAGGCCGTCGCCGGCCGGGGTGTCCGGGCGGATCAGCGCCACGGTCCGGCAGCCGGCCGCCACCAGCTGCCGCCCGCTGCCGGCGATCAGCGCGGGGGTGCCGCCGGCCACCGGGTAGGAGACCGGGCTGGTGAACTCCGGGCTGGAGAGGCCGTAGCCGCCGATGTACGGGATGCCCTGGGCGGCCAGCAGCGGCATGAAGGCGTCGCCGTACTGGCTGTAGGAGCCGATCACGGCCACCGCACCGGCGTCCACGGCCTGCTGGGCGCAGGCCGTGGCGCCGTCGGCGGTGTTGTGCTCGTTGCAGGTGAGCACCCTGAGGTGGTGGCCGGTCGCGCCGCCGGTGGCGTTGACCTGGTCGCCGATCGCGGTGGCCAGCGCGGTCATGCCCGGCCGGTCGGTCGAGCCGGTGCCGGAGGGGGCCCAGGTCATCACGGTGAGCGTGGCGTCGGAGCTGTCGGCGCCGGCCGAACCGCCGCAGCCGGCGGTGCCGAGCAGGACGGGGAGCAGGGCCGCGGCGGCCGCCAGGGCGGCGCCGCGGCGTGCGGTGCCGCCCCGCCGCGGTGCGGTTCCCCCGACGGGCCCTAGGCCGGACTCCGGTGCGTTGGTCATCTCGGCTCTCCCTGCCGTCGACTGCGTCGGCCAACAGCCTTGAGGGGGGTTCACACACACAGTGGGCAGAAGAACGAACATTTGGCCAACCGGCGATGAACTCAGGATGCGGACGCGTGTAGATCCCGTTCGGACGGAAACGTACGATCGTTGCCCATGGCGGTCAGCACAGAATCTTCGAACAGCTCTCCACGAAACCCTTCTCGTCCGGGGCGTCGCTCCAGCACGATGGGCAGCATGCCGCTCAACGATCTGCCCTGGTGGCGCTGGCGCGCCCGGTTGCGTTCCGCCCTGCACATGCTCGGTGACCCCGTCTTCCAGCAGGAGTACTGGGCTGCCGGCCGGCCGGGCTACGGTGACGTGACCGATGCGGTGTACCGCCTGGTCGAGGACAGCTGGCTGGACCGCTGGTCGGCCGAGAAGTACGTCGGGACCGTGGTGCGGGACGCCACCGAGGCGGCCGCGGTGGACGCCGCGGTGCTGCGGGTGCTGCGGATCCTGCACGAGGTGGGCGCGGACGCCCCGGTGGCCGCCTACCTCGGGCACCCCGACTGGCCCGACGCGGTGGCCGCCGCGCAGGCCGCCCACCAGCTGCTGGCGGTCAACGACGGCGAGGACCCGCAGGCCGCCCCGCGTTCGCTCGAAGTGCTGAGGATCCTCACCCGGATCGGCTGACCACCGTCGAGGGTGTGCAACCCTGGACGGATTCCCCGCCGGCAGGTCCCGAGGGCCGCGCGGCGACCGAAGGACGGAGCGAAGGACAAGTGGTGGAGCAGCAGACCGCGACCGAGCCGACCCAGTACGTGCTGACCCTGTCGTGCCCGGACAAGCAGGGCATCGTCCACGCGGTCTCCAGCTACCTCTTCATGACCGGCTGCAACATCATCGACAGCCAGCAGTTCGGCGACCGGGACAGCGACAGCCGGCGGTTCTTCATGCGGGTGCACTTCTCGGCCGAGGCGCCGGTGAGCGTGGAGAGCATGCGGGCCAGCTTCGCCGCGATCGGTGCCTCCTTCGGGATGGAGTGGGAGATCCACCCGGCGGAGGCCAAGATGCGGGTGGTGCTGATGGTCAGCAAGTTCGGGCACTGCCTGAACGACCTGCTCTTCCGCACCTCGATCGGCGCGCTGCCGATCGAGATCGCCGCGGTGGTCTCCAACCACACCGACTTCGAGGAGCTGACCGGCTCCTACGGCGTCCCCTTCGTGCACCTGCCGGTCACCCGGGACACCAAGCCGCAGGCCGAGCGGCAGCTGCTCGAGCTGGTCGAGGCCGAGGGCGTCGAGCTGGTGGTGCTGGCCCGGTACATGCAGGTGCTCTCCGACGACCTGTGCAAGGCGCTGGCCGGGCGGATCATCAACATCCACCACTCCTTCCTGCCGAGCTTCAAGGGCGCCAAGCCCTACCACCAGGCGCACGCCCGGGGCGTGAAGCTGATCGGCGCCACCGCGCACTACGTCACCGCGGACCTGGACGAGGGCCCGATCATCGAGCAGGAGGTGGCCCGGGTGCAGCACGACGTCACGCCGGACCAGCTGGTCGCGATCGGGCGCGACGTGGAGTGCCAGGCGCTGGCCCGCGCGGTCAAGTGGCACAGCGAGCACCGGGTGCTGCTGAACGGCACCCGGACCGTGGTCTTCGCCTGACACCCTTGGCCTGACACCCTCGGCCTGACGGGCCCCGCCCGCTCGCCCGCGTCCGCCCGCCCGGCCGCTCAGGGCCGGGAGAGCAGCGGCACCGCCGTCAGCAGCTCGCGGATCGCCGTCCGGTCGCCGAACTCGCCGACTGGCAGGTGGTCCGGATCCCGGTGGGCGGCCGCGAGCTGGCAGAACTCCACCCCGTCGATCACCAGTTCGGCGACCGGGTCGGCCATCGGCTCGGGCCCCGGGGCGTCCGGCCGCGGCCCGTCCAGCGGGATCAGCCACTCGCCGCTGGCCGGCCCCTCGACCACCAGCCGCACCGTCCGCGGCGCCCCGGCCGGGGCCGGGCCCGCGTAGGCGGCCTGCCGCCGGCCGGCCAGGGCGGTCGGCAGCATCCGGGCGGCCAGGTCGACCAGCTGCCGCAGGTGCGGCGGCGCCGGCGCGGCGTACGGGTAGTCGACCGCGCGGGCCACGTCCTCGCCGTGGATCCAGGTCTCGAAGGCGCGGTCCAGGAAGGCGTCGCGCAGCGGCACGGTGGCGAAGCCGTAGCTCACCGACCGGTCGGCCGCCTGCGGCGAGGCGGCCTGCAGCACCGCCCGGCTCTGCGCCCGCCACAGCTCGCGGACCGCCTCCGGGGTCGCGGCGGCCTGCGCCGCGGTGAGCCGGTCGGTGCGCTCCAGCAGCTCGCGGAACGGCTCGGCCCGGCTGCTGCCCTGCTCGGGCACCCGCAGCGGCGGCTCGGGCACCGCGTCCGGCAGGCCGAGCGCCCGGGCCAGCAGCCCGTCCACCGCCGCCAGGTGGCAGAGCACCTCGGCCGGGCGGCGCTGGAGCACTCCGCCGTGCCACGGCAGCTCGGCCACCTCCTGCCACTCGGCCGGCCCGAGGTCGCGCAGCAGCGCGTCCAGCTTGGCGGTCTCCGCCGCGTACGGGACGGCCCAGGGGGCCAGCGGGTGGTCCGCGGCCCGCCGGGTCAGGCAGAAGTCGAGCACCTGCTGGCGCAGCCCGTCCGGCTGGTCCAGCGGGTCGTCGGCGCGCAGTCGGGCGGCCGCCCGGCGCAGCCGCTCGCCCTCCTCGGTGCACTCCGGGCAGCCGGCCAGGTGCCGCTCCAGCTCGGCGCCCTCCTCGGGCGGGCAGGCCCGCAGCGCCCAGGCGCCGAGCAGGCCGCGCAGCGTCTCGTGCTCCTGCTCGGTCAGCACGAGTTGAATTCCCGTCACAGCCGAAACCCCCGTCGCAGCCGTCTCTCCGCCCCCATCATGACCCGAACTCCAGCTCGGAAGCGAGCAGTTGCAGGCCGAGGCGGAGGCGTTGCTTGGCCGCCTGCTCGCTGATCCCGAGCCGGCGGGCGGTCTCCCGGTAGGTCTGACCGTCCAGCCAGGTGGTCTCCAGGGTCTCCCGCAGCGGCGGCGGCAGCGCGGCCACCACGTACTGCACCTGCGCGTCGGCGGTGCGGTCGTCGATCTCCTCGGGCCGCAGGTCGGTCCCGCGCAGTCGCTCCACCGCGCGCCGGTGCGTGAGTTCGCCCACCCAGGAGCGCAGGGAGCGCAGTTCCGGGTCGAACTCCTCCGGATGCTCCCACAGGTGCCCGAACACCTCGCGGGTGAGCTGCGCCGCGGCCTGCTCGTCGCCCAGGATCCGCCCGGCCAGTCCGTGCACCAGCGGGGAGAGCCGGTCGTAGAGCTCGCCCAGGGCGCTCTCCTCGCCGCGGGCCAGCCGCGACCGCATCTGCTGGTCCCAGTCCGGTGCGGTCATGGCACCACGGTATAGCCGCCGTTCACCCTCCGAGGGAGTTTTATCTGAAGAACCGTGGGGCTGTTCGAGGGCGGCTGGACATATGTCGCACGGGTGGTTTCGCCGCGTGGCCGCCGCAGGTCACCCGGGCCGGAGCGGTAGGTTTCGTCACGCCGGTGCGAAGGCAGCCGACGTCGTGGAAGTCCTACCGGTAGCTCGTCAGGCAGCAGGTGGTGGAGCGGTGCAGGTGCTTCAGGTACAGCTGGCGGTGGCGGCCGACCCCGCGGAGGTCGGCCGGGCCCGTCGATGGGTCCGCGCGCAGGTGCTCGCCCTCGGGGCGGACCCGGACGCGGCGTTCACCGAGACCCTGGTGCTGGTGGTCTCCGAGCTGGTGACCAACGCGGTGGTGCACACCGGGCGGCCGGCCGTGCTGCGGCTGCTCTGGCCGCCGGACGCCGCGCCGCTGCGGGTCGAGGTGGTCGACGCCAGCGGGGTGGCGCCCGCGCCCCGGCACGCGGCCGCCTCGGCGACCAACGGGCGCGGCCTGGAACTGGTCGAGCTGCTCTGCGCGCGCTGGGGGTGGTACCCGCAGGGGGCGGGGAAACTGGTCTGGTGCGAGATCGAGCGCGGCACGGGCGACGGCGGGGCCGCGGTCTGCGCGGCGGGGGCGCTGTCGGCCTGACCGGGGCGCTGTCGGCCTGACCGGGGCTGGTTTCGATTGGTTCGCAGGCCGAAATGGAACGCAACCATTCCGAATTTCGGACAAACCATTGACGTGACGTATCCGGCTGATCACTCTTGGGTCAGCTCTCCGTCGCGAGGGGACGCCAAGGCCGCGGGGCCAGGGGAGACCCGGTCGCCGGCCGGGCCCGCCGTGGAGCCTTGGCGAGTGCGGAGCGCCGCTGTGCGGGTCAGGGCCCGTACCGGCGGCCGACCGGGCTGGGGTGCCCGGCGGCCGCCGCTGCGCTGCGCGGACGTCCCGCCCGGCACGTCCCCGGTGCCCAGTAGCATCCGGGAGCATGACCCCGAGCACCGCCGCCCCGACCGTCCCCGGCCTGGACTTCACCCTCGACCCCGAGCTCACCGACCGGCTGCGGGCCGAGATCGTCACGCTCTGGACCGACGTCAGCAACGCCGGCGGCTCGGTCGGCTTCGTGCCGCCGGTCACCGAGCAGCGGGTGCTGCCGACCGCCGTGCAGCAGTTCGCCCACGTCGGCGGGCCCGCGGACCCGGACGCCGACCGGCTGCTGATCGCCCGGGCGGGCGGCGAGTTGGTGGGCGTGCTCTTCTTCGAATCGATGCGCTTCGACCTGATGGACCACTGGCGCCTGCTGAAGCGGGTCATGGTCTGCCCGACGATGCAGGGCCGCGGCTACGGGGCGGCGCTGCTGGCCGAGGCGGAGCGGATCGCCCGCTCCTGGGGCCTGGCGGGCCTGCGGCTGACCGTGCGGGGCGGGATGGGGCTGGAGCGGTTCTACGGGCGCTGCGGGTACCAGGAGGTCGGGCGGGTGCCCGGGGCGATCCGGGTCGGGCCGGGGGACGAGCGGGACGACATCACCTTCTGGCTGGAGCTGCGCGAGGGCTGAGCCGCCCGCCCCGCGCCCGGGCTCCGGTGGCGGGGACGGCCCGCTCGGAGCGGCATGCTTCACTGGGAGACCGAGTCCGGCCGTCCCCGGCCCGCTCCCGCCGTACCGCCCGTCACGAAGGAAGCCATCCGTGAGCAGCAGCAAGAACCACGCCACGCTCCGTTACACCTCGCTGCGGGCCAGCATCTTCCTGGGCTGCCTGCTGGTCACGCTGCTGCTGGGGCACTTCGGGATCATTCCGGTGGTCGGTGCCACCGGCATGGTCTTCCTGGTGCTGTTGGCCGGCCTGGTCTCGGCCCCGATCAGCTACGTGGTGCTGAGCAGGCAGCGCGACGAGATGTCCGCGCAGGTGGTCGAGAAGGTCGCCGGCATGCGCGCCAAGGCCGGGCAGCGGGTGGCCGACCAGAACGCCGCGGAGGACGAGGCGGACGACGCGGCCCGCGCGGTCGCGCAGGCCCGGGCCGCCGCCGAGGCCGCCGCCCCGCAGCAGTCCTGACCACCGTGCCCCCCTCCGTCGAGCCGGGCGCTCCGGTCCGCCGCCCCACCGGGCGCGACGTGGCCCAGCTGGCCGGGGTCTCCCAGGCCACCGTCTCGCTGGTCTTCTCCGGGAGCGAGGCCGGCCACCGGGTCTCGGCCGCCACCCGGCAGCGGGTGCTGGAGGCGGCCCGCGGCCTCGGCTACCGCCCGCAGGCGGCCGGCCGCCAGCTGCGGCTGGGCCGCAGCGGCCTGGCCCTGCTCGCGGTGCCCAACCTGCAGGGCCCGTTCTTCGGCCGGGTGCTGGAAGGCGTGCACGAGGAGGCCGCCCGGCACGGCCTGGAGGTGGTGGTCAGCTCCGGCTGGAGCGCCGCCACCCTGGCCGACGCCGCCACCACCAGCCGGTTCGACGGCCTGCTGATCTGCTCGCCGGACGACAGCCAGCTCGGCGAGCTGCCGCCGGGCACCCCGGCGGTCTTCCTGGACGCCGACCCGGTCGCCGCCGGCGGGGCGCCGACCGTCGAGCTCGACCTGGCCGGTGGCATGGCGGCTGCCGTGGCGCACCTGGTGGAGCTGGGCCACCGTCGGCTGGGCCGGCTGCGCTCGACCCACAGCGCGCACACCTTCCGGGTCCGCCAGGCCGCCTTCGAGGCCGCTGCCCGGGGGCTCGAGGTGCAGGAGGCGGGCGTCTCGCTGAACCGCGGGGAGTCGGCCGCCCGGGCCGCCGCCGGCGAGCTGCTCGGCCGCCCGGACCGCCCGCACGCCGTGGTCTGCGACGACGACGTGGTGGCCTCCGGGGTCTACCAGGCCGCCGCCGACCTCGGGCTGCGGATCCCGCAGGACCTCTCGGTGGTCGGCATCGACAACGTCTCGGTCGCCGCGCTGCTCACCCCGCCGCTGACCACCGTCGACCTGCCCGGCGAGCAGCTGGGCCGGGTCGGGGTGGCCGCGCTGGCCGCCCGGCTGGCCGGGCGACCGGTGCCGCCGACCGAACCGCTGGCGACCTCGCTGATCGTCAGGTCCTCGACCGCGTCGGCCTGAGCCGGCCGCCCGCCCGCCCGCTCACGCCGCTCGGTTCACTCGGGCAGGGCGGTTCACTCGGCCCGCTCTGTTCACTTGGGCAGCGCGGCCAGGAACTCCGCGACCGCCGCGCTGAAGGCCGCCGGGTCGTCCAGCCACGGGAAGTGACCGGCCCCCGGCTGCACGGCGAGCCGCGCGTTCGGCAGCAGCGCCGCGTACTCGGCCGCGATCGCCGGCGTGGTGGCCCAGTCCAGCTCCCCGGCGAGCAGCAGCACCGGCGCCGCCAGCTCGGCCAGCGCCGCCCGGGTCGCCGGCGGGTCGAAGGAGCCCGCGCCGAAGAACACGTCGCCGGCCTCCTCGTTCTCCTGCTCGAGCGCGGCCGCGTCGAACGCCTGCGCCGCCGCGTCCCACCGGCCGTAGTGGAAGGGCGCGATCGCGTCCCAGTCCTCGTCCGACTCCTCGCCGGCCTCGATCGCCTCGAACGCGGCGTAGGCGGCCTCGAACCACGGCTCGCCCGCGCGCAGCTCGGCCGCGGCCCGCCGGGTCTCCCCGGTCACCGGGATGTCCACGGCCCGGGTGCTCGGGGTGACCAGCACCAGGCTCGCCACCCGCTCGGGGTACCGCTCCGCGTACCGCACCGCGAGGTTGGCCGCGGCCGAGTGCCCGAGCAGCTCCAGCCGCTCCAGGCCGAGGTGCACCCGCAGCGCCTCGACGTCGGCCACCTGCCGGTCGCACCGGTACGACTCGGCGTCCTCGGGCACCGCGGAACCCCCGGTGCCCCGCAGGTCGAGCACCACCAGCTCCCGGTGCGCGGTCAGCCCGCCCAACTCCCCGAGGTACACGGCGTCCCGCATCGGCCCGCCCGGCAGGCAGACCAGCGGTGCCCCGGCGCCGGTGCGGCGGTAGGCGAGTTTGGTTCCGTCGGGCGCGGTGAAAGTCGGCATGGCGGAGGAGCCTGGCAGGGCGGTGACGGCGGGGGCAAGGGGTTTTTGGTGCCGCTACGCTGGTAGCCGACCCGACCTTGCGTGGTCCTGTGGAGGAGCAGACCATGAGCACCGCTGCCACCCCGCCGCTGCCGCCGACCCGGCCCGAGCAGTCGCACCCGCTGCGGACCATCCGGGAGATCCGCGCGGCCTTGCCGCCCGATCAGCGGGCGCACTTCGACGCGGAGCTGGGCGACACGGACATCGACGCACTGCCCGCCATACTCCACCGGTGGGCCACGCTCGGCAACGACGGCTTCCTTGATTTTCTGCTCTCGACCCCTTTCGAGGGGCTGTCGTTCGGTGAGCGCTCTTACGACGAACCGGCGGACGCCGAATGATCTTCCTGCTCGACACCAATGTGGTTGCCGAGTTGACCACCCGACCGAGGCCGGACCCTGCAGTGATCGGCTGGGCGAGATCGGTCCCGGCCACGTCCTTCCAGCTGAGTGTGATCACGATCGCCGAGATCGAGGCGGGTGCTGCGGCCCACCCCGAGCCGGCCCGGCAGGCGTTCCTGGATCGGGTCCTGCGGGGCCTCCGACATGAGTACCGGGACCGGACCGCTGCCATCGGAGTCCGGGAGGCCGCGGCCTATCTCGCCGTTCACCGGCGGCTGAAGCAGGCCGGGCAGAGCATCGATCCGCCGGATGCGCTGATCGGTGCTACCGCCCTGGCGAACGGCTGGACGGTGGCCACCCGCAACACCAAGCACCTGGCCCGCACCGGCGCCCTGGTGTTCGACCCTTGGACCCATCGCGGCTGACAACATCGCTGCTACGCCGCCCGACTGAAAAACCGTTACTCCGCTCTCGCGCCGTCCGCTCGCCGGGCAGGTAGTCGGATGAACTGCTCAGCATGCGGATCCCCCACCTGCGGGCGCCCAGTCGGGTGGCCCGATCCAGACCCGACGGCCGGCCGGGCCGGTACGCACTGGCGCGCTTCTCGGCGGTGCTCGCGCTGCTCGCGGGCTCGCTCTTCGGCAGCGGGGCGCTCGCGCCGCCCGCGCAGGCCGCGATCTCCTTCACCAAGAGCGTGGACCACCCCAACCCCGCGCCCGGTGAGAACGTCACCTACACGCTGCGGTACACCTGCTCCCTCACCGAGTGCGACAACGGCCTGATCACCGATCAGCTCCCGCCGCAGATGGAGTTCGTGGGCTGGACCCCGGACCCCTCCTCGGTGGACGTGGCGGCCTCCACGGTGCCGACCCAGGGCAGCACCGGCGGCACCATGACGATCAAGCTCAAGGAGCTCAGTCCGGGCACCACGGCGACCATCACCGTGGTCCTCAAGTACCCCAACTGGACCACGCCGGACGGCACCAAGGCCACCAACACGGCCACCATGACCGCCGACAACGAGACCCCGCAGACCGCGACCTCGGACACCACGGCGCACGTCCAGCCGACCTACGCGGTGACCAAGGGGGTGCAGAGCTCCAGCCGGGACGGCCGCACGGTCACCTACCAGTTCAGCGCCTGCTCGGCCGACGGGGTGCCCAACGTCGACCTGGACGCCAGCCGGCTGCTGGACACCCTGCCGCCCGGCGCCGTGGTGGACACCACCCGCTCGCCGGGCTGGACCCAGGTGCCGCCGGGGCCCAACACCTGGGGCTTCGACATCGGCGCCTTCCGCTCCGGCAACGGCCACGCGGGTTGCCGCACCCCGGGCGTGCTGGTGGTCGACTACCCGGAGAGCGCCTTCCCCAACGGCACCACCTCGAAGAACACGGTGGACCTGAAGGGCGACCCGCTCGGCAGGCCGGAGCAGCAGCTGGACTCCGCCGAGGCCACCACCCCCACCTTCCAGCCGTCCACCGGCGGCCTGAACGTGCACGCGGCCAAGACCTGGCCGTCCCAGACCGTCTCCGGTGACCTGAACGGCTTCAGCCTCTACGCGGTCAACACCGACGCCCCGGCGACCAGCCTGACCATGACCGACCCGGGCGGCGGCACCACCGGCGGCCTGTACAACTGGTTCGCCCCGCAGTCGATCCAGCTGGACGCCTGGAACCCGACCGGCATCGGGCTCACCCTGCAGTACCGGCTGAACGGGGACCCGAGCTGGCTCACCTTCACCCCCGGTAGCCCGTTCAACGGATCGAGCCAGCGCCGGGTCAGTTTCGCGGTGGGCGCCGGCGACCCGGCCAACGACGTGCTCGGCATCCCGGCCGGGCGCTGGCTGGACGGCCTGCAGTTCACCTGGAACGGCCCGATCCCCAGCGGCTGGAGCCCGGGCAACTCGGTGCAGGTGCTGGTGCAGGTGCTCGCCACCGGGCACGACGGCAGCACCGCGCCGACCCCGCTGAAGAACTGCGTGGACGTCACCGCCTCGGACGGCACCAACCAGGCCGCGGACAACGCCTGCGCCACCACCACCGTCACGGCCGCCACCAACCTGGGCACCGCCAAGACCACGGTGGCCGGTTCGGTGAACTCGCCCGGCGGCAACGCGACCTTCCAGGTGATCGCCTACAACCGGAGCGGCCGCACGCTGGACCGCCCGCTGGTGCTCTACGACGTGCTGCCGGTCGGCCTGGTCTACGTCGACGGCTCGGCCCGCCCCGACCCGGCCTACTCCGACGCCAAGGCCCCGCAGTCGATCGAGGTCACCCCCGGCCCGGACGGCCGCCAGATCGTCAAGATGACCTGGCCCGCCGGCGCCCCGGACATGACCTACCTGCACGACCAGCTCGCCTACCGGATGCTCTTCGACGTCCAGGTGGCGGGCAGCGTCCGCGGCGGCACCCTGACCAACGACAGCTACGTCACCGTCGACCAGCCGACCGCGCCGGTCACCTGCCTGTACAACCACTCCGACAGCGGGGTGCCGGACAGCCTGGACCTGAACGGCAACGGCAACACCAACGAGACGGTCTGCCACGCCTCCTCGGACGTGCAGGTGCAGGTCCCGGCGGTGCTGCGGTCCTACAAGGAGGTCAAGGGCGACCTGGACGGCGACTACGGCGCGATGGGCACCGCCTCGCCGGGCGGACAGCTCTCGTACCGGATGACCGTCCGCAACGACTCGCCCGATGCGGTGCACGACTTCGTCGCCTCCGACCGCCTGCCCACCCCGGGCGACGGTTACGTGCTGCACCCCGACGCCCCGCGCGGCAGCGCCTGGGCGCCCTCGCTCAGCCAGCCGCTGAGCAGCAGCGACCCGACCGTGGTGATCGAGTACACCACCTCGAAGAACCCCTGCCTGCCGGACGACCTGCGCACCCCCGCGCAGAACGCCGGCTGCGACGCCTCGGCGACCTGGAGCACCACCTTCCCCGGGCCCGGCCAGGCCGCCTGGTTCCGGGTCAGCCGCCCGGGCGAGCTGGCCGCCGGCGCCGCGTTCACGCTCACCTGGCCGATGGTCGCCTCGTTCGATGCACCGGAGGGCGAGTACGCCTGGAACAGCTTCGGCTACACCGCCACCGACGCGAACGGACAGCAGCTGCTGCCCGCCGAGCCGGCCAAGGTCGGGGTCGGCGTCAAGTACCCGAAGCCGTCGAACAACGCGCTGGGCGACCGGGTCTGGCAGGACCTGGACAGCAGTGGGATCCAGCAGCCGGGTGAGCCCGGGATCCCCGGGGTGAAGGTCGCCCTGCTGGACGGCAACGGCCAGCCGGTCCGCGACCGCAACGGCAACCCGGTCACCACGGTGACGGACGCCAACGGGATGTACCTCTTCGACAAGCTGCCGGACGGCTCGTACGCGGTGCGGTTCGACCTGTCGACGCTGCCCGCGGGCGCGACGGTGACCAAGCAGCACGCCGGGACGGACCCGGCGCTGGACTCGGACGCGGACCCGACGACGGGCCTGACCCAGACGGTCCGGCTGAGCGGCGGGCAGCGGTACCTGGACCTGGACATGGGGGTGGTGGTGCCGTGTCCGACGCCTACGCCGACTCCCACGCCTACGCCTACGCCTACGCCGACGCCGACGCCGACGCCCACGCCGACCCCCACGCCGACACCTACTCCGACCCCCACGCCTACCCCCACGCCTACCCCCACCCCCACACCCACCCCCACACCCACCCCGACGCCCACTCCCACCGTGACCCCCACCCCCACGCCGACCGTGCCGCCCACGCCGACCGTGCCCCCCACGCCGACCACGAAGCCGCCGCTGCCGGACACCGGCACCGACGTGCCGACGGGGACGCTGGCCGCGATCGCGGGCGTGCTGGCCCTCGGTGGGCTGGTGCTGCTCGGGGTGGCCGCCAACAAGCGGAAGGGACGCCACGGCTGACCGACCGAGCGACGGCTGACCGGACCGCGGTAGCCGAGTGACGGCCGCCCAGGACTCCTCACGGGGAGCCTGGGCGGCCGTCGCCGTCCCCGCCCGAGCGGCCGTCCCCGCCTGGGCCGCCGTCCTGGGTCGACCCGCCGCCGGCCCGCCGGCCCGGTCAGTCCGTCAGCCCGCCAGTGCCGGCTCCGGTGCCCCGGCGCCGGCCGGGGCCGGGAGCGGCTGCAGGCGCCGCCGGGCGGCGAAGAGCAGGACCCCGCCGAGGGTGATCCCGGCGACCGAGCACCAGGCCACCGCCGCCAGCGAGGTGGCCACCAGCGAGCCGGAGACCGCGTACCCCAGAGCGTTGCCGGTGGCGAACAGGGTGACCAGCCAGGCGAACGCCTCGGTCACGGTGCCCACCGGCGCCAGTTCGGCGACCAGCACGAAGGCCGCGGCCAGCAGCGGGGCGAGGCCGAGGCCGGAGACGAAGGCGAGCACCGCCATCGGGCCGGCCGCGGGGAGGGTGAGCAGCGGCAGGTAGCAGGCGCCCATGCCGAGGGCCATGGCCCAGGTGCGGGTGGCGGTGCTGCTGCGCCAGCGGACCGCGCCGTAGCCGAGCGCGCCGAGCAGGCCGGCCAGGGCCGCCAGGGCGAGCAGCGACCCGGCACCGCCCGGGAGTTGGTGCGGGTGCCGCTCGGCGTAGGCGATGAAGAGCACGTTCTGCGAGCCGACGGTCCACCCCGCGCCGGCGAGTCCGATCAGCAGCAGCACCAGGCCGGGCGAGCGCAGCGGTCCGAGCAGCCCGGCGCCGTGGTCGCGCGGCGGGGCCTGCCAGCGGCGGGCGGGGCCGGCGGTGGCCACCACCAGGGCGCCGAGCAGGCCGAGTCCGGCCGCTGTCCAGAGCGCGGCGACCGGGCTCGCGACGGCGGCGATGCCGGCCACCGCGAGCGGTCCGGCGACGTAGAGGATCTGCTGCGAGGCGGAGTCGAAGGCGTAGGCGGTGTCCAGCTGCTCCTCGGCGACCACGTCCGGCCAGAGCGCGCGCAGGCAGGGTTCGAGCGGCGGCATGCAGAGCCCGGCCACCGCGGCGCCGGTGATCGCCGCCGCCGCGTTGCCGGGGGCGAACGCGAGCAGCGCGTAGCCGCCGCCGGCCAGTACCGCGGAGCCGAGCAGCACCCGGGGCTGCCCGGTGCGGTCCACGATCCGTCCGAGCACCGGCCCGCCGATCGCGGCCGAGATCGCGTAGGCGGCGGTGGCCAGGCCGATCCTGCTGTACGGCGCGCCGGCCTCGCGCAGCGCGAGCGCGACGACCAGGGCGGTCATGCCGGCCGGCAGTCGGCCGAGCAGGGTGCCGAGGAGCAGCCGGGTGACGTGGGGGGCGCGGAGCAGGGCGAGGTAGCCCATGGGGGTCTCCCGGGCGGTGGGGATCGGGGGTGTAGTGAAGTTATACGTATAACCACACCGGCGCGTCAATCTGGCCCGGTCCGCGCTCGCGCCACCTCAAACAACAACTTTGAACATCTCAAATCTTTACTGTTAGTGTGTCGACCATGACCACCCCAGACGCGCCCCGGCAGCAGGACATGAGCGGCCCGCTCATGCCGTGCGTGCTGCCGGTCCCGGCGTGTCCGGTGCGGGTCGGCTCGTGTCGCGTTCCGAGCTGTAGCTAGGCGGCGTACCCCTCGCTCCTTCCGCTGCGAACTGTCCGCCCGGTCGGTTGACCGGGCCCGGGCACGTCCCGTGCGCCGCCGTCCCCCCGCTCCCGTCCCGCCCTGCGGGCTGCCCCCGCTCTTCCGCACCACCCCTCGGAGTCGCACACCCATGTCCGCCACCGCTCCCGCCCCCGCGCCGACGGCCCTGGCCCGGCTGCGCCGCACCCCGTTCTGGGTGCAGATCGTCGCCGGCCTGGTGCTCGGCGTCGTGCTGGGCTTCGTCGCCCGGCAGAACGACGTCTCCTGGCTGACCACCACCCTGGACACCGTCGGCAAGACCTTCGTCCAGCTGCTCAAGCTGGCCGTGCCGCCGCTGGTCTTCACCGCGATCGTGGTCTCGATCGCCAACCTGCGGAACGTCACCAACGCGGCCCGGCTGGCCGCCCGCACGCTGCTCTGGTTCGGCATCACCAGCCTGATCGCGGTCAGCATCGGCCTGACCATCGGCCTGGTCACCGACCCCGGCCAGGGCACCGCGCTCTCCACCCACGGCCTCAAGGCCCCGGCCGACTCCGGCTCCTGGGTCGACTTCCTGACCGGGATCATCCCGACCAACATCGCCGACGCCTTCCTCAAGGTGAACGTGCTGCAGATCGTCTTCCTGGCGATCGTCGCGGGCGCGGCCATCCTGAAGGCGGGTGAGAAGGCCGCCCCCTTCCTGAAGTTCAACGAGTCGCTGCTGGAGCTGGTGCAGACCGCCCTGTGGTGGGTGATCCGGCTCGCCCCGCTCGGCACCCTCGGCCTGATCGGCAAGTCCGTGGCCGAGTACGGCTGGGACCTGCTGCGCCCGCTGGCCACCTTCACCGCCGACGTCTACCTCGGCTGCGCGCTGGTGCTGTTCGTCGTCTACCCGGTGCTGCTGCGCTTCGTCGGCGGGCTGAACCCGCTGCGCTTCTTCCGGGGCGCCTGGCCGGCGATCCAGCTGGCCTTCGTCTCCCGCTCCTCGGTCGGCACCCTGCCGCTCACCCGCCGGGTCGCCGAACGCCTGGGCGTCCCCGCCGAGTACGCCTCCTTCGCCGTCCCGTTCGGCGCCACCACCAAGATGGACGGCTGCGCGGCGATCTACCCGTCGATCGCCGCGATCTTCGTCGCCCAGGTGTACGGCATCCACCTCGGCATCGGCGACTACCTGCTGATCGCCTTCGTCTCGGTGATCGGCTCGGCCGCCACCGCCGGCCTCACCGGCGCGATCGTGATGCTGACCCTGACCCTCTCCACCCTCGGCCTGCCGCTGGAAGGCGTGGGCCTGCTGCTGGCGATCGACCCGATCCTGGACATGATGCGCACCGCCACCAACGTGGCGGGTCAGGTCGTGGTGCCGATCCTGGTCTCGGCCCGGGAGCGGACCCTGGACCGGGCGGCCTACGACGACCTGCACAGCGACCTGATCGCGCAGCCGACCGCCGCGCAGCCGGAGTCGGCCCGGCCGGAGCCGGCGGCCGTCTGACGGGTGGTCACCCGCGAGAAGCGCCGACAGAACGCCCGGCCGGGGTTTCCCGGTCGGGCGTTCTGCGGTGGCGGCGGAGCCGGTACTGTCCCGGGCTCAGGGAGCTTCGGAGCGGGCGGGGGGACGGTCGGGTGCCGGCGGTGGGGGCGGGGCGGGCGGTGCCCGGGCACGGGCGGGCGGTGCTCGCGAGCCGGCGGGTGCGGCGGGTGGGGTGGCCGGCGGCCGTGCTGGTGGCCGTGGTGGGCGGGGGCCGGGGCGCGCAGGGGCTCGCCTGGTGCCTCGCCGCGCTGGACGGCCGCTGGCTCCTCGTCGCCCTGGTCGGCCTGGGGCTGCTCGGCCTGGTGCTCGTGCTGGTGGCGATCGGACTCGGCTGCCCGACGGAACGGCTGCTGGTCGGTCCGGTGGACTGACGCACCCTGCCGGACCCGGCCGGCCGATGCCTTCCGGCCGCCTCGGTGGTCGCGGTCGCCGGAGGTGAGAGGGGAGCACCTCGGGGCGCGCGCTGCGCAGTTCGCGCGGGTGGCTGGAAATGAGTGCAGGGTTTCCCGGCGAGCGTGGGTGTTTCCCGGGGAAACGGCAGGGGGCCCGCCAGTCTGCCGACGTGGCGGGCCCCCTTGGGTACTGCAAGTCATGCTCGGCGACCCGGGTCGGGACGCGGGTGGACCCGCTGTGGAGGGGGCCCTTGAGCGATCAGGTGATCAGAGAATGATCAGATGGCGGTGACGTTCTCCGCCTGCGGGCCCTTCGGGCCCTGGGTGACGTCGAAGCTGACCGCCTGGTTCTCCTCCAGCGAGCGGAAACCGGTCGCGTTGATGGCGGAGTAGTGGACAAAGACGTCGGGGCCGCCGCCCTCCTGGGCGATGAAGCCGAAGCCCTTCTCAGCGTTGAACCACTTGACGGTTCCC
Source organism: Kitasatospora sp. LaBMicrA B282 (assembly GCF_050325825.1). Taxonomy (NCBI): domain Bacteria; kingdom Bacillati; phylum Actinomycetota; class Actinomycetes; order Kitasatosporales; family Streptomycetaceae; genus Kitasatospora; species Kitasatospora sp. LaBMicrA B282. The sequence goes on along the minus strand of NZ_JBNQTI010000003.1, from coordinate 66,751 downwards.
GTGGCCATGCCGTTCTCCTTGCGAGGGACGTGGTGGACGCCACACCGTGTGGCGTCCGGTCCGCTGCGCTGATCGCCCCGCCTCCGAGCAGGCCCGGAGTTTTTCGCACAATGCTGCAATGCTGAAAAACTACAAAAAGCCCGCGGTTACATGCTCCGCAGGCTTCAAGTACTGCAAGGGGAATCAAACTGCAACTGGTTGAAACCGTAGCACGCAGACGCGGGCTCGACCAGGGGTGTCTCAAGGTGCCGGAGGGGCGTGTCGGAGTTGGCTTGAAGTGTGTCGCACGGGGGTCGCGCGGGGCTGCCGACACGGCGGGCATACGCTGCGGAGACCGGACGAACGGGCAGCACGGGCAAAGGAGCACACGGTGGCTGATCTGGTGGAAGACGCGGTGGGAACCGGTGCGGTCAGCGGTCCCGGCGGCCCCCGCGGCCCGCTGCGGACCCGGCCCCGGGTCGGGCACATCCAGTTCCTGAACTGCGTCCCGCTCTACTGGGGCCTGGGCCGGACCGGGAGCCTGCTCGATCTGGACCTCACCAAGGACACCCCGGAGAAGCTCAGCGACCTGCTGGTGAGCGGCGCCCTCGACGTGGGTCCGATCACCTGCGTGGAGTACCTGCGGCATGCGGACGAACTGGTGGTGCTGCCGGATATCGCGGTCGGCAGCGACGGGCCGGTGATGTCCTGTGTGATCGTCAGCAAACTTCCGCTCGGCAAGCTGGGCGGCCGCAAGGTCGCCCTGGGGTCCACCAGCCGCACCTCGATCCGGCTCGCCCAGCTGCTGCTGGAGGAGCGCGAGGGCGTCCGCCCCGAGTACTACAGCTGCCCGCCCGACCTGGACGCGATGCTCGCCGAGGCCGACGCCGCGGTGCTGATCGGCGACGAGGGCCTGGCGGCCACCCTGGCGGCCCGGCCGGACAGCGGCTGGCAGGTGCACGACCTCGGTCAGATGTGGCGGGACTGGACCGGCCTGCCGTTCGTCTTCGCGGTCTGGGCGGCCCGGCGCGACTTCGTCGAGCAGCGGCCGGAGGCGGTGGCGGCGGTGCACCGGGCGTTCCTGGAGTCCCGGGACCTCTCGCTGGTCGAGGCCGACCAGGTGGCCGCGCACTCGGCCCGCTGGGAGCCGTTCGAGGCCGCGGTGCTGGAGCAGTACTTCCGGGAGGCGCTGGACTTCTCGCTCGGCGAGCGGCAGTTGGCCGGCATCGCCGAGTTCGCCCGCCGGGTGGCCCACGACAGCGGCTTCGCCCCGGACGTGCGGGTCCGGCTGCTGGCGCCCGTCGTCGGCTGACCTGCCCGGCTGACCTGCGCCGCTGATGCGGCATCAGCTCCCGTTGGTCGAACGGGATCCGCTCGGTCACCCCAGCACGGTACGGTCGTGCCGAGCCGCGCACCGGGTGGGGGCCGGCCGGGGAGGGGAGCGGGCGATGGAGCCACTGGAGCCGGGCGATCCGCGGCAGGTCGGCGAGTACCGGTTGCTGCGGCGGCTGGGCGCGGGCGGCATGGGCCGGGTGTACCTGGGGCGGACGGCCGGCGGCCGGACCGTCGCGGTCAAGCTGGTCCGCAGCGAGCTGGCCGAGGACGCCGAGTTCCGCGCCCGGTTCCGGCAGGAGGTGGCGGCGGCCCGGCGGGTCGGCGGCCGCTGGACGGCGGCCGTGCTGGACGCGGACACCGAGGGCCGCGACCCGTGGGTCGCCACCAGCTACGTGGCCGGCCCGGCGCTGGCCGCCGCCGTGCGCGAGTCCGGGCCGTTGCCGCCCGACGCGGTGCGCGCGCTCGGCGCGGGGCTGGCCGCCTCGCTGGCGGCGGTGCACGCGCTCGGGCTGGTGCACCGGGACGTCAAGCCGTCCAACGTGCTGCTCACCCTGGACGGGCCGCGGCTGATCGACTTCGGGATCGCCCGCGCGCTGGACGCCACCGCCGCGCTCACCCGCTCCGGCTTCATGATCGGTTCGCCCGGCTTCATGTCGCCCGAGCAGGCCCAGGGCGCGGTGGTCGGGCCTGCGTCCGACGTCTTCACGCTCGCGGCCGTGCTGGCCTTCGCGGCGAGCGGGACGGCGCCGTTCGGCGAGGGCGGCAGCGTGCCGCGGCTGATGTACCGCGTGGTGTACGAGGAGCCGGACCTCAGCGCACTCGACCCCGACCTGCGGGCGATCGTGCAGGACTGCCTGGCCAAGGACCCGGCCCAGCGCCCCACTCCGGCCGCGCTGGCCGAGCGGCTGGACCAGGACGGCGCGGCGGCGGCCCGGATGCGCGAGGGGGTCTGGCTGCCGCCGGCGCTCTCGGCCTCGGTCGGGCGGCGGTTGCAGGAGCTGGTGGACCTGGACCACGAGGTGCGGCCGACCCACCCGGGGACCGTGCTCGACCCGGGGACGCAGCAGGCGCCGCCGCACACGCCGTACGCGCAGCACGTGCCGCCGCCGCCCGCGGCACCACCCACCGGGGTGTTCGGGGCGCCGCAGCCCGCGGCGCCGACGTTCGCCGCACCCCTACCCACGCCCGCCCCCGCCCCCACCCGCCGCTGGCCGGCGATCCTGGGCGCGGCGCTGCTGGTCGCCGCGGTGACGGCCGGAACCACGCTGTGGCTCACCCGCAGTGACGGCTCCTCGGCCAAGGACGGCAGCCCCGCCGCCGGTGCCCCCGCCCCCGGCGCCGCCGTCACCACCACCGTGGCGAACCCGCCGGCCGGCCCCGCCCCGCAGCAGAGCACCCCGCAGCGGAGCGCCCCGGCCGCCTCCTCGGCCCCCGCGCCGCAGTCGTCCGGCAGCGTGCCCACCGCCTTCCTCGGCACCTGGCACGGCTACCTGGGAATGCCGGGCCTCGGCAGCTCCGTCGAGGTCCAGATCACCATCAAACAGGGGACCAAGGGCGCCGTCGTCGGCCAGAGCACGGTGAGCTACGGGCCGACCGTGCCCACCTGCCACGCGGAGGACTTCCTGGTCTCCGCCTCGGCGGACCAGTTGGTGCTGGGCGCCGGCCAGGTGACCGGTGGTCCCTACTGCACCTCGGACGGCGGGCAGCGGCTCTACACCTGGAACTCCGACGGCAGCCTGCACCTGAGCGTGGACAACGGTCAGGCCCAGGGCGACCTGACCCGGACCTCCTGACCCGGCTCCTGACCAGCGTAGGCTGGTTCGGTCATGTCGCCGGGCCACCCCGTCCTGGCAGCCCGGGGGCGCTACCCGGGGACAACACGTGGACAAGGAAAGAAGGCCACCAGGTGTCCGAGCTCGCCGCGAACCCCGATGCGCCCAGCACCGACCTGCAGGCCGCCCTCGACCGGGCCGCGGCCGGCGGGCGGATCTCCGCCGAGGAGGCCCTGGAGCTCTACCGCTCGGCGCCGCTGCACGCGCTGGGCGCCGCGGCCGACGCGGCCCGCCGCCGGCGCTACGCCGGCACCGAGCACATCGCGACGTACATCATCGAGCGCAACATCAACTACACCAACGTCTGTGTGACGGCGTGCAAGTTCTGCGCCTTCTACGTGCCGCCGAAGAGCGACCAGGGCTGGTCCCGCGACCTGGACGAGATCCTGCGCCGCTGCGCCGAGACCGTCGAGCTGGGCGGCACCCAGGTGATGTTCCAGGGCGGCCACCACCCGGACTACGGGGTGGAGTACTACGAGCGCGCGTTCTCCGCGATCAAGGCCGACTTCCCGCAGCTGGTGATCCACTCGCTGGGCGCCTCCGAGGTCGATCACATGGCCCGGATCTCCGGCGTGACGATCGAGGAGGCGATCACCCGGATCCACGCGGCCGGCCTGGACTCCTTCGCCGGCGCCGGCGCCGAGCTGCTGCCGGAGCGCCCGCGCAAGGCGATCGCCCCGCTCAAGGAGTCGGGCGAGCGCTGGCTGGAGATCATGGAGACCGCGCACCGGCTGGGCGTGGAGTCCACCTCCACCATGCTGATGGGCACCGGCGAGACCAACGCCGAGCGGATCGAGCACCTGCGGATGATCCGCGAGGTGCAGGACCGCACCGGCGGCTTCCGCGCCTTCATCCCCTACACCTACCAGCCGCAGAACAACCACCTGAAGGGCTCGACCCAGGCGACGGTCTTCGAGTACCTGCGGATGATCGCGATCGCCCGGCTCTTCCTGGACAACGTCGCGCACATCCAGGGCTCCTGGCTGACCACCGGCAAGGAGGCCGGCCAGCTCTCGCTGCACTACGGGGCCGACGACCTCGGCTCGGTGATGCTGGAGGAGAACGTGGTCTCGGCGGCCGGTGCCAAGCACCGCTCCAACCTGACCGAGCTGATCCACCTGATCCGCACCGCGGGCCGGGTGCCGGCCCAGCGCTCCACCACCTACCAGCACCTGCGGGTGCTGGACGACCCGGCGAACGACCCGGTCGACCCGCGGGTGGCCTCGCACATCGCCTCCACCGCGATCGAGGGCGGCACCGCGCACCCGGAGCTGACCATCCTCTCCACCACCTGAGCGGCCGCTCGCCGTGCTGACCCTGCACCGGGCCGCCGTGCTGACGCCCGCCGCCACCGCCCCGCCGGACGACTCGGTCGCCGACGGGGCGGTGCTGGTGCGCGGTGACCGGATCGCCGCGCTCGGTCCGTACGCCGAGCTGGCGGCGGCCCACCCGGAGGCCCGGCTGCGCGAGTGGAGCGGGGCGCGGCTGACCCCGGGGGAGGCGCACCCGTACGGCGCGCTGCTGTTGGAGGGGTACTACCACCCGGACCCGCGCGAGGGACTCGGCGTCACGCCCCGGCCGCTGCCGGTCGGCGGCGTCCCGGCGGGGCAGTACGGCGGCCTGGGTGGCAGCGCCCGGCGCGGGCTGCAGCTGCTGCTGCGGCACGGCGCGGTGGCGCTGGCCGGCCCGTTCGAGAAGCCCGAGGTGCGGGCGGCGGTGAGCCGCTCGGGGCTGCGGGTGCTGGCCCCGTTCGAGCCGGCGCAGGCCGTGCCGATGCCCGGGTTCGACGGGGTGCCGCAGGGGGCGCTGACCGTCGGGGAACGGGCGGATTTCGCCATCTTCCAGCGGGAGACCGGTGAGTGCCTGGGCACGGTACTCGCCGGTAGGTTGGTCTACCGCGGGCGCTGATCCGGCGCGGCCCAGTGGCGGGAAGGGCCGTCGGTCGACGAACTCATCGATCGTGCACCCGTTCTGATCCCGGCTCGCCGTGACCTGAGGGCCGGTCAGCGGTTACGATCCCGGTCGGCCCCCCACCACCCGTCCCCGGTGGCAGCGGGTCCGCGTCCGCCATGCCTAGGGAAGCCAGGTCAGTCCCGCCCATGCGATCCCCGTCCGTGTCCGCCGTCCCGAGGATCGGCCGTGGCTGGTACCTCGCGGCCGTGCTCAGTGCCGTGCTGGCGCTCGGCATGTGCCTGCTGGGCTGGCGGCAGGCCGAGCTGGCCGACAAGATCGCCGCCGACCCGGTCCGGGTGCAGGGCACCATCACCCGGCTGCCCGACGGGAGCACCACCTACAGCGGCGTCCGCTACCAGGCGGGCCCGCAGCAGCGCACCGCCACCGACCTCCCGCTGCCCGACAAGGCCCGGGTCGGCGACCCGATCTGCCTGGACTACGCCGCCAGCGACCCGGGTGCGGTGCGCCCCTGCGACGAGCACTACCCGCAGGTGGTCGGGGTGCGGCTGGCCCAGATCAGCGTGCCGCTGGCGCTGCTGCTCTGCCTGCTCTGCGTGTTGCGGATCACCCGGCACCGGCGGTTCGTGAACACCCGGTTCCGGTCGGCCAAGGTGGTCGCCACGGTGGCGCTGGCCACCGAGGCGCTGGCCGAGGGGATGCCGGCGATCACCCACGGCAAGCGGTCGCGCCGGCGCCGCAAGGGCGGGCGGCGCGCGGCGCGCTGACCCCGCGGACCCGGCCTCCTGGCGGCGCCCGCGTCGCGCCCCCGGTTACCGGCCGGTCGAGCCCCGGGGCCGGGCACGGTGGCGCAGGGTGAACAATGGGGTCCGTGACCCGAGCCAATCTGGACAAGCAGCCGCACGAAGTCGCCGCCATGTTCGACGACGTCGCGGCCAAGTACGACCGGACCAACGACGTGCTCTCGCTCGGCCAGGCCCGCGCCTGGCGCCGGGCGGTGGCCGAGGCGGTCGAGGCCGGGCCCGGCGACCTGGTGCTCGACCTCGGGGCCGGCACCGGCACCTCCTCGCTGCCGTTCGCCGCGGCCGGCGCCAAGGTCGTCCCGTGCGACTTCTCGATCGGGATGCTCGCCGAGGGCAAGAAGCGCCACCCCGAACTGCCGCTGACCGCGGGCGACGCCACCCGGCTGCCATTCGCCGACGACAGCTTCGACGCGGTCACCATCTCCTTCGCGCTGCGCAACGTGCACGACACCGAGGCGGCGCTGAGCGAGCTGCACCGGGTCACCAAGCCCGGCGGCCGGGTGGTGATCTGCGAGTTCTCCACCCCCACCTGGACCCCGTTCCGCACGGTCTACACCGAGTACCTGATGCGGGCGCTGCCGCCGGTGGCCAACCGGGTGAGCAGCAACCCGGACGCGTACGTCTACCTCGCCGAGTCGATCCGCGAGTGGCCCGACCAGCCCGCGCTGGCCGCCAAGTTGCAGCAGGCCGGCTGGACCAAGGTGGCCTGGCGCAACCTCACCGGCGGGATCGTCGCGCTGCACCGCGGGACCAAGGCCGCCGGCTGACCTGGCCGAGCCGCCCGGGTAAGGCGCCGTAGACTGCTCGGGATCGTCCGCCAGCCGTTGCCCGCCCCCAGGAGAGTGCCCGCCGTGACCGAGACCGCCGTCGAGAGCTCCGCTGACGTCATCGTGGTCGGGGCCGGCCCGGCGGGTTCGACCACCGCCTACTACCTGGCCCAGGCGGGCCTGGACGTGCTGCTGCTGGAGAAGACCTCCTTCCCGCGCGAGAAGGTCTGCGGCGACGGGCTGACCCCGCGCGCCACCAAGCAGCTGGTGGACATGGGCATCGACGTGTCCACCAAGAACGGCTGGCTGCACAACAAGGGCCTGCGGATCATCGGCGGCGGGGTCCGGCTGGAGCTGGACTGGCCCGAGCTGGCCTCCTTCCCGGACTACGGCCTGGTCCGCAAGCGCGCCGACTTCGACGAGCTGCTGGCCCGTCAGGCCGAGAAGGCCGGTGCCCGGCTGTACGAGCGGTGCAACGTCAGCGGCCCGGTGCTGGACGACCGCACCGGCCGGATCATCGGCGTGACCGCCAAGCTCGGCGAGGAGAAGCGCGAAGTCTCCTTCCACGCGCCGCTGGTGGTGGCCGCCGACGGCAACTCCACCCGCCTGTCGCTGGCCATGGGCCTGCACCGGCGCGAGGACCGGCCGATGGGCGTGGCCTACCGGACCTACTTCACCTCGCCCCGCAGCAGCGACGACTACCTGGAGTCCTGGCTGGAGCTGTGGGACACCCGCGGCGGCGAGCGCAAGCTGCTGCCCGGCTACGGCTGGATCTTCGGCATGGGCGACGGCACCTCCAACGTGGGCCTCGGCATCCTGGACTCCTCGCCGGCCTTCGGCGAGCTGGACTGGCGCGAGGTGCTCAAGTCCTGGTGCGCGAGCATGCCGGCCGAGTGGGGCTACACCCCCGAGAACATGACCGACCCGATCCGCGGCGCCGCGCTGCCGATGGCCTTCAACCGCCAGCCGCACTACACCCGCGGCCTGCTGCTGGTCGGCGACGCCGGTGGCCTGGTCAACCCGTTCAACGGCGAGGGCATCGCCTACGCCATGGAGTCCGGGCAGCTCGCGGCCGGGGTGATCGTGCAGGCGATGGCCCGGGTCACCACCGGCGGCCGGGAGCGGGCGCTGCAGGCCTACCCGGCCACCCTGAAGGACGTCTACGGCGGCTACTACTCGCTGGGCCGCGCCTTCGTGAAGCTGATCGGCAACCCCAAGGTGATGCAGCTCGCCGCCCAGCGCGGGCTCACCCACCCGATGCTGATGCGCTTCACCCTGAAGCTGCTGGCGAACCTGACCGACCCGCAGGGCGGGGACGCGATGGACCGCATCATCAACGGCCTGGCCAAGGTGGCCCCGAAGGCCTGACCCGGCGCGACGGCCCGGGCGGTCGCGCCCGGGCGGTCGGTCAGGGGCAGCCGGCCCGGGCGGTCGGTCAGGGCAGGTCGCAGGGCAGCGTCTCGGCCAGCGCGAACCGTTCCAGCAGCGCGCCGAACTGCCGCTGCTCGGCCGGATCCAGGCATGTCAGCAGCCGGCCCTCGGCCCGCTGCGCGGCACCCAGGATGCCGGTCAACAGCTCCTCGCCGGCCGGGGTGAGGGCCACCGCGTGCGCCCGCCGGTCGGTCGGGTGGGGTGTGCGGACGGCGAGGCCGCGCGCCTCCAGCTCGTCGACGCTGCGCACCATGGCCGACTTGTCGGCGCCCACCCGGACCATCAGCTGGCGCTGGGACTGCGGCCCGTAGTGGCCGAGTTGGAGCAGGATGCCGGCCAGCCGGTTCTCGATGCCCAGCGGCTCCAGTTCCTCGGCGAAGGCCAGGGCGGCCCGCCCGTGGGCCCGGCGGAGCATCATGCCGAGGGCGGGGTACTCGTCGTGTTCGTTCATGGGATCCCTGAGTATAGTGCTCGCACGAGACAGTCTCAGATGGGACTATCTCATGTGACACGACACTAGGGGGAAGTTCGCATGTCGCACAGATGGCCGCTGCTCGCGTTGCGCGGAACGGCGATCGCCGTCGCCCTGCTGGCCCTCGCCCAGCCGTTCCTGGCCGGCGGCTTCCTGCAGGGCTACTACCCGATGCTGAAGGCGCACCAGATCGCCGCGATGATCCTGGCCACCTTCGTGCTGCTGGCGGCGCTCGCCGGGGTGCTGGTCTGGCGGCTGGTCCCGGGGGCGAAGGCCGGGGCGGCGATCCAGTACACGGTGCTGCTGGTGCTCGTCACCGCGCAGATCACCCTCGGGTTCTCCCGGGTACTGCTGCTGCACGTCCCGCTGGGCGTGGGGATCTTCGTGATGGCGGAGAAGTTCGCCGTCGACGCCTTCAAGGTCGGGGCGGCCGGGCCGGTCGAGCCCGCCGAGCCGGTCGGGTCCGCCGAGTCGGTCGAGCCCGCCGCCGAGGTGACCACGTGAGCCTCGACCGGCGGCGGTTCCTCGCGGCGGGCGCAGGGGTGCTGGGCGCCGGCGTGGTGCTCGGCGGCACGCCGTTCCTCGGCAAGCTGATCCCGGGCGGCCAGCCGGGCGTGCTGATGCGGAGCGGGCTCCCGCTGCCGCCGCGCTACCAGGCGCAGCTGCCGATCCCGCCGGTGCTCCGGCCGACCCGCAGCGACGCCACCACCGACTACTACGAGATCACCGCCCAGGTGGGCCAGGTCCAGCTGCTGCCCGACCACCTGACCGAGGTCTGGGGCTACCAGGGCAGTTTCCCCGGCCCCACCATCGAGTCCCGCTCCGGGCGCCGCACCCAGGTCACCCACCGCAACGCGCTGCCCCACCCGACCGCGGTCCACCTGCACGGCGGCCACACCCCGCACGACAGCGACGGCTACCCGCTGGACCTGATCACCCCGGCCGGCGGCTCGCCCACCGCGCTGGGCACCATGGCCGGGATGCCCGGGATGGGCTCCGCCACCGGGCAGCCGCAGCGCGACTACGTGTACCCGATGAACCAGCGGGCGGCCACGCTCTGGTACCACGACCACACCATGGGCTTCACCGGCCCCAACGTCTACCGCGGGCTGGCCGGCTTCCACCTGGTGCGGGACGACGAGGAGGCCGCCCTCGCCCTGCCGCAGGGCCCGCGCGAGCTGCCGCTGATGATCACCGACCGGGCGTTCACGGCGGACGGCGGCTTCGCCTACCCGGCCCTCGACCCCGACCAGGGCCGCCCGGGCGTCACCGACGCGTACATGGACGGCGTGCTGGGCGACGTGATCCTGGTCAACGGCGCGCCCTGGCCGGTCGCCGAGGTGGACCGGGCCCGCTACCGGCTGCGCCTGCTGAACGCCTCCAACGCCCGCCGCTACCGCCTCGAACTGGACCCGCAGCCGCCCGGCGGCGGTGGCCTGGTGCAGATCGGTTCGGACGGCGGGCTGCTGGAGCGGGCCGTGGCGCAGGACGCGCTGGAGCTGGCGCCGGCCGAACGCTTCGACGTGGTGGTGGACTTCGCCCGCTACCGGCCCGGGACCCAGGTCCGGCTGGTGAACCGGCTGGGCAGCGGCTCGACCGCCGAGGTGATGCGGTTCGACGTCGGCAGCGCGGCGGTCACCGACGACTCCCGGGTGCCCGGCGCGCTCACCCCGCTGGAGCGGCTCGACCCGGCCCGGGCGAAGGCCACCCGCACCTTCGTCTTCCAGCGCGGCGGCAGCGGCTGGACCATCAACGGCGAGAGCTACCGCCCCGGCCACTCGCTGGCGCAGCCCCGGCTGGGCGACGTGGAGATCTGGCGCTTCGTCACCGACGTCCACCACCCGGTCCACGTCCACCTCGACCCCTTCCAGGTGCTCGGCCGCGACGCCGGCGCCCCGGGCCGCTACGACCGGGGCTGGAAGGACACGGTGGACGTGCTCCCGGCCCAGGGGGTGGAGGTGGCGGTCCGGTTCACCGACTACGCGGGCGCGTTCCTGCTGCACTGCCACAACCTGGAGCACGAGGACATGGCGATGATGGCGGAGTTCAGCACCACCGAGTGACCGCACTACCGAGTGACCGTGCCGCCGAGTGAGCGCCCCGGTGGCCCGCCCCCGGACGGGTGGGCCACCGGGAGTTCGGGGGTCAGTGCTTGCTGATCTTCACCGACTTGATGTCCACCGGCAGGTTCGGGAAGCCGTCGCCGGGGTTGTTCTGGTCGTCCTCGCCGCCGGCGGCGATCTTCTGCAGGACGTCGAGGCCGCCGGTCACCCTGCCGAACGGGGTGTAGGCCGGGGGCAGCTTGGTGTCCTGCCAGACGAAGAAGAACTGGCTGCCGTTGGTGTTCGGGCCGGCGTTGGCCATCGCCACGGTGCCGGCCGGGTAGGTGGCGCCGGTCAGGTTCTCGTCGTTGAAGGAGTAGCCCGGGCCGCCGCTGCCGGTGCCGGTCGGGTCGCCGCACTGCAGGACGAAGATGCCCTTGGTGGTGAGCCGGTGGCAGTGGGTGCGGTTGAAGTAGTCGTGCTCGGCGAGGAACCGGAACGAGAACGTGGTGCACGGCGCGTCGGCGGTCAGCGCCTGGAAGGTGATCGCGCCCTGACTGGTGCGCAGGGTGGCGTGGTACGGCTGGGCGGCCTCGGTGGCGTCGAACACCGGAATGCCCTTGAACCGGTCGGCCGGGACCGCCTTGGTGAACCCGCAGTTCGGCGTGGTGCCCGCAGCGGCGGCCGCCCGCGGGGCCGCGGCGGCGGGCTTGGCGTCCGGCGAGACGGTGGCGGCCGAGGCGGCGCTGGTCGCGCAGAGCACCAGGGTGGCGGCGGCAGCGGTCGCGGCGAGGCGGGTGCGGGCCATGTGGGGACCTTTCGGGAGCCGGCTCAGTGCGCATGGGGTGTCATGCGCACAACGTCATGCCCAGGAGTCACACCACTCATGCCTACGAGATGGTCATTGCGAACGAACGGGCGATGAAGTCCGTGTGGAGGCCGCTAGTCTCCTGAGGCAACGTCAGGGGCCGGATCCAGCGTCATGGGAAGCGCGTGATCAACGCGCACGGCCCCCGAGCCGCCCGAACTGCCCGAACTGCCGGAAGGATCCCACGACCGATGACGGTCTCCGACTCGCTTCGCATACGCCGCCCGCTCGCCCGGCTGGCCACCGGGGCCGCGGTGGCGCTGCTGGCGTCCGCCCTGCCCACCGCCGCCTGGGCGAGCGGCGTCCAGCCGAACTCCCCGGGCTACTGCTCCTCCGCGCAGAACCCGCAGCTCGCCGCCCAGCTCTCGTCCGACATCTCGGGCGCGCTGGCGAGCCGGACGGACACCTACGCCTTCACGGTGGCGGACGACACCACCGGCATCACCTGCGCCTTCCAGGCCGACCAGCACTTCGACTCGGCGAGCGTGGTCAAGGTGATCATCATGGGTGCGGTGCTCCGCCGGGCCGAGGACCAGCACCGGTACCTCACCGACTTCGAGGACAGCAACATGACGCAGATGATCACTGCGTCCGACAACGACGCGGCCACCGCGCTCTGGAACGACCTCGGGATGGCCCAGCTCCAGTCCTTCCTCGACCTGGCCGGGATGCACGACACCCAGCTCGGCCAGAACGGCTACTGGGGCCTGACCCAGATCACCGCCGCCGACGAGATGAAGGCGCTGGACGTCTTCGTCAACCAGACCGTGATCACCCCCTCGGCCAAGGCGTACGCCCTGGGCCAGATGAGCCAGGTCGAGGCCGACCAGCGCTGGGGCACCCCGTTCGGCGCGCCGGCCGACGTCACCGTGCAGGTGAAGAACGGCTGGCTGCCGCGGGCCACCCACGGCTGGCGGGTGCACAGCCTGGGCATCTTCACCGGGACCGGCAAGAGCTACCGGATGGCGGTGCTGACCCAGGACAACGCCGAGGAGTCGGACGGCATCGACACCATCCAGGCGGTCGCGGCCGTGGTGCACCGGGACCTGAACGGCGGCGCGGCGAGCACGGCCGCGAAGCGTCGGGCCGGGGTCGCGCCGCAGGCCCACCCGGGCGGGGCGGCACCCGAGGCGCCGGGGGCGTCCGCGGCGCCGAAGGGCACCGGGGTCTCGGACGGTTCGGCGCCGTTCGGCCCGGTCGCGTCGGGTGACTCGAAGGGCTGACGCCCGCACGGTTCAGTAGGTGCTGCCGGGGCGCCGGGTGGGGCGGAGACGTCACGCTCGGCGCCCCCGGCGTATCCGGGTCATACGGGGAAGTCCGGCGGGCGGATGGCGCGGGCGAGGCGGAGCACCTCGATCGGGAGCAGCGGGCGGAGCTGGACCAGGACGGTGCCGGCGTGGGTGATCCGCCAGCCGCTGGAGAGGTCGGGGATGTCGACGTCGGCGTCGTCCAGGGCGTCGGTCAACTCGTCCAGGGCGCTGAGGGCTTGGCGGTGGGCGCGGAGGTTCACCGGGCATCCACCAGCCACTTGGCGTCGACGTCCCACTCCTGACCCCCGCGCTCGGGGCGCAGGTAGACGACGTGGCCGACCCGGTCCATCACGACACCCAGCCGCCGGTTGAGCACGTCGTGGACCAACTCCCCGCGCCGGACGGGGGAGTGGGGGTGCTCCGGTGGCTTGATCGTGCGGTCGTCCGGCGGGGCGGGGTAGGCGGGCGCGAGGCGGAGCAACGCCTCGGGGCGACCGCCGCAGTCGGCCGGACACTCGCAGGACGGCAGGCCGCGGTCGAAGGTGGGGGGCGGTGGGGTGTGGATCTGGTGGCTGGTCATGGCTGACTTTCTGTGCACGGTGAGGTGGGGATTCTCACGATCCGTGCATCAAGCGTGGCGCTGCGGAGTTAGCATCGCCAAGGGGGCAAGGCTTCACTAGGCCAGAATGAGATTGGGGTGTGGCGATGCCGGCTCCGAAGGAACTGGATCCCACGGCGTCGGTGGCCGCGTACCTGGGCGCGCAGGTGCGGAAGAGGCGCGAGGAGAAGGGCCTGACCCAGCGGGAGTTGGGGCTCAAGGTCTTCGTCGGGCACAACCGGATCGCCCAGATCGAGCTGGCGACCGATCCGCCGGGGCGGGACCTGATCAAGCTGCTGGACGCGGCGCTGGAGGCGAACGGGGATCTGAGCGACCTCTGGCAGGTGATGACCTGCGCAGGTATCAAGCGGTACGCGAAGGTCTTCTTGCTGCGGCAGTCCCAGGCCAGGATCATCCACGAGTTCGGTTTGGTCATCCCGGGCCTGATGCAGACCGAGGCGTACATGCGAGCGTTGTTCTCGGTCAGCGAGGCCATGGGCGAAGGCACGGTCGAGGAGAAGCTTCCGATCCGACGCGGTCGTCAGGAGATCCTCGCCAGGGAAGATCCGCCGTGGTACCGGGTCACCCTGGACGAGGCGGCGTTGCACCGCAACGTCGGCGGCCGCGAGGTCATGTGCGGGCAGCTGGAGCATCTGCTGGAGGTCAACCGGCACCCCAGGGTCGCTGTGCAGGTGGTTCCGTTCGGTGCGCTCGACGCCATCGCCATGTACGGCTCGATGTGTCTGCTCACGATGCCGGACGGTTCCCGGACTGCCTACACCGAGGGGCTGCGGACCGGGCAGTTCTTCGAGGAACCGGAGGACGTCGCCCGACTTACCGTCATCTACGATCGGATCCAGGCTGCCGCTCTCTCTCCTGAGATGTCGGCCGCCTTCATCCGGCACGTGATGGAGGAACGGTACGCATGGGACCTGCCGCCCTTGACCTGATAACCGCTGCTTGGCGCAAGTCCAGCTACAGCAGCGGGGACCAGGACAACTGCGTCGAGGTCGCCGACGGCGTCCCCTCCCTCGTCCCCGTCCGGGACTCCAAGGACCCCGCCGGCCCGGCCCTCGCCTTCCCCGCCGCGTCCTTCGCCGCCTTCCTCACCGCCCTCAAGGCCGACAGCCTTTCCTGACCCGGCCCCCGGCCCCGGCCCCGGTTCCCGCACCTCGCGGGGCCGGGGCCGACCTGTATTCAGCCGCCGCGGCCTGACACTAGTGATCTTGGCCCGGGGCCCCGCGTCCCCGCCGCAGCCGCTTGTGAACCAAGGGTCAAGCGCGTGCCTTTCCCGCGTCACCCTCCCGAGCGAGATCCACTATCACGTCAACCTGAACCCCAGAAATTTGCCAAGATCGCCGCACACTTGATATAGGAAACCGGCTCTGACCAGCCGCTTCCCCTGGAAAAGTGACTGTTTGCGACCATATGCGTTCGTTGCGTTCATATCTCGTGTCTTGTGGCCATGGCTACGGGTTCGCGAGGTGGCGTAGATCACAAAGATCCCCTTGAACCGCGTGTCGCAGATCACAAGCCGACGGGCATAGGATGCGCTCGGTCCGGGCTTTGTGAACTGCCTCACATGAGGTGGATCTCGGGAACCGGACCGCCGGATCACCGGAGGGTGACCCGGCATATCCGATCTGCAGTCATGGCTGACTGCACGGAGGGAGCGAGGCGGATGAACGCCTACGTGCCGATCCTCGTACTCGGTGCCATCGCGGCGGCGTTCGCGGTCGGTTCCGTCGTGATGGCCTCGCTGACCGGCCCGAAGCGGTACAACCGGGCCAAGTTGGAGGCCTACGAGTGCGGCATCGAACCGACACCGCAGCCCGCGGGCGGCGGACGGTTCCCGATCAAGTACTACCTGACGGCGATGCTCTTCATCGTCTTCGACATCGAGATCGTCTTCCTCTACCCGTGGGCGGTCAGCTTCGACGCCCTGGGGATCTTCGGGCTGGTCGAGATGCTGCTCTTCATCGCCACCGTCTTCGTCGCCTACGCGTACGTGTGGCGGCGCGGCGGCCTGGAGTGGGACTAGCGGGCCCTGGCGACCGCGGTGCGATCAGTTGGATTCGAGGCCACTGAGAGGGATGGGTAGATGGGAATCGAGGAGAAGCTGCCGAGCGGCTTTCTGCTCACCACGGTGGAGACCGCCGCGGGGTGGGTCAGAAAGGCCTCGGTCTTCCCGGCCACCTTCGGGCTGGCCTGCTGTGCCATCGAGATGATGACCACCGGCGCCGGCCGCTACGACCTGGCCCGGTTCGGGATGGAGGTCTTCCGCGGTTCGCCGCGGCAGGCCGATCTGATGATCGTGGCGGGCCGGGTGAGCCAGAAGATGGCTCCGGTGCTGCGCCAGGTCTACGACCAGATGCCCAATCCCAAGTGGGTCATCTCGATGGGCGTCTGCGCCTCCTCCGGCGGCATGTTCAACAACTACGCGATCGTCCAGGGCGTCGACCACATCGTCCCCGTGGACATCTACCTGCCGGGGTGCCCGCCCCGCCCGGAGATGCTGATGGACGCGATCCTCAAGCTGCACCAGAAGATCCAGCACGAGCCGCTCGGCGTGAACAAGCAGCGCGCCCAGGACGAGGCCGAGGAGCGCGCCCTGCGCGCGATGCCGACCAGCGAGATGCGGGGGCTGCTCCAGTGACCGCCACCCCGAAGGACCCCGGCACCCCGAAGGGCCCGGACACCCCGCCGGCCCAGGAGAGCCCGGACGCACCCGTGGTCCCGGAGACCCGCAAGGAGATCCCGGTCGAGGTGATCGGCCGCCGCAAGGGCATGTTCGGCGCCCAGGGCAGCGGCGACACCTCCGGCTACGGCGGCCTGGACGCCGCCATCGTGCGCCCCGCGCCGGCCGAACGCCCGTACGGGGGCTGGTTCGACGAGGTGGCGGACGAGCTGGAGGGCGCCCTGGAGGAGCAGGGCCTGACCGTCTCCGCGGTGATCGAGAAGACCGTGGTGGACCGCGGCGAGCTGACCTTCCAGATCGCCCGCGAGCACCTGCTCGCCACCGTCCGCACGCTGCGCGACGACCCGGCGCTGCGCTTCGAGCTCTGCCTCGGGGTGAGCGGCGTGCACTACCCGGGCGAGCCGGGGCGCGAGCTGCACGCGGTCTACCAGCTGCGCTCGATCACCCACGGCCGGCTGCTCCGGCTGGAGGTCACCGCCCCGGACGCCGATCCGCGGATCCCGTCGGTCGTCTCCGTCTACCCGACCAACGACTGGCACGAGCGCGAGGCCTACGACTTCTTCGGCATCGTCTTCGAGGGCCACCCGGCGCTGACCCGGATCATGATGCCGGACGACTGGCTGGGCCACCCGCAGCGCAAGGACTACCCGCTCGGCGGCATCCCCGTCGAGTACAAGGGCGCCCAGATCCCGGCACCCGATCAGCGGAGGTCGTACAGCTGATGAGCACTCAGCACGAAGAATCGGCCCGGCCGTTCGAGGAGGCCGGAGCCCGCGAGACGACCGAGGGTCGGGTCTTCACCGTCACCGGTGGGGACTGGGGCGAGGTGGTCGACGCCGTCGCCCGGGCGGACGACGAACGCATCATCGTCAACATGGGTCCGCAACACCCGTCCACCCACGGGGTGTTGCGGCTGATCCTGGAGATCGACGGCGAGACGGTGACCGAAGCCCGCTGCGGCATCGGCTACCTGCACACCGGCATCGAGAAGAACATGGAGTTCCGCACCTGGGTGCAGGGCACCACCTTCGTCACCCGGATGGACTACCTCACGCCGCTCTTCAACGAGACCGCCTACTGCCTGGCGGTGGAGAAGCTGCTCGGCATCACCGACCAGGTCCCGGACCGGGCCAACGTGATCCGGGTCCTGATGATGGAGCTCAACCGGATCTCCTCGCACCTGGTCTGCCTGGCCACCGGCGGCATGGAGATCGGCTCCACCACCCTGATGATCTACGGCTTCCGCGACCGCGAGCTGATCCTGGACGTCTTCGAGCTGGTCACCGGCCTGCGGATGAACCACGCCTACGTCCGCCCCGGCGGCCTGGCCCAGGACCTGCCGCCCGGCGCGGTGGACCAGATCCGCGAGGCGGTCAAGCTGCTGCGCTCCCGGATGCACGAGTACGACAAGCTCGCCAGCGGCAACCCGGTCTTCAAGGCCCGACTGGTCGACGTCGGCCACCTGGACCTGGCCGGCTGCCTGGCGCTCGGCGCCACCGGCCCGATCCTGCGGGCCACCGGCCTGCCGCACGACCTGCGCAAGTCCGACCCCTACTGCGGCTACCAGGACTACGACTTCGAGGTCGCGGTGGCCGACACCGCGGACTCCTTCGGGCGCTTCCTGATCCGCCTGGAGGAGATGAAGCAGTCGCTGCGGATCGTCGAGCAGTGCCTGGACCGGCTGCGCCCGGGGCCGGTCATGGTGGCCGACAAGAAGATCGCCTGGCCGGCCCAACTCGCCATCGGGCCGGACGGCATGGGCAACTCGCTGGACCACATCCGGAAGATCATGGGCACCTCGATGGAGGCCCTGATCCACCACTTCAAGCTGGTCACCGAGGGCTTCCGGGTCCCGGTCGGCCAGGCCTACGCGGCGGTCGAGTCACCCAAGGGCGAGCTCGGCGTGCACGTGGTGAGCGACGGCGGCACCCGGCCGTACCGGGTGCACTTCCGCGACCCGTCGTTCACCAACCTGCAGACGATGGCGGCGATGTGCGAGGGCGGCCAGGTGGCCGACGTGATCGTGGCGGTGGCCGGGATCGACCCGGTGATGGGAGGCGTGGACCGGTGAGCAGCACTGATCTCGGCGTGCCGGCGATGCCGGCCAAGCCGTACCCGCCCGAGGTGCACCAGCGCCTCGCCGCCGACGCGAAGGAGTTGATCGACCGCTACCCGCAGTCCCGCTCGGCCCTGCTGCCGCTGCTGCACCTGGTGCAGGCCGAGGAGGGCTGGGTCAGCCCGACCGGGATCCGGTTCTGCGCCGAGCAGTTGGAGCTCACCACCGCCGAGGTCACGGCAGTGGCGACCTTCTACACCATGTACCGGCGCCGCCCGGCCGGCCGGCATCACGTGGGCGTCTGCACCAACACGCTCTGCGCGGTGCTCGGCGGCGACCAGATCTTCGCCGAGCTCCAGCAGCACCTCGGGATCGGCAACAACGAGACCACCGAGGACGGCGAGGTCTCGCTGGAGCACATCGAGTGCAACGCGGCCTGCGACTACGCGCCGGTGGTGATGGTCAACTGGGAGTTCTTCGACAACCAGACCCCGCAGAGCGCCAAGCAGCTGGTCGACGACCTGCGGGCGGGCGCCGAGGTGCACCCCACCCGCGGCGCCAGGCTCTGCAGCTTCAAGGAGACCGCGCGGATCCTGGCCGGCTTCCCGGACGAGCGCGAGGGCGCCGTCGACGAGTCCGGAGCCGGCGGCGCGCCCAGCCTGGCCGGCCTGCGGCTGGCCAAGGGCGAGCAACTGCCCGGCACCCCGGGCGCCCGAGTGGTCTCCCCGCGCGCAGAAGGGACGGAGGCGTGATGACCGCCACCGAGCCGGCCGAGAAGCTGCTCACCCCCGTGCTCTCCGCTTCCTGGGACGACCACCGGCCGTGGTCGCTGGAGACCTACCGCCGCCATGACGGCTACCTGGGCCTGCGCAACGCGCTGCAGTTGGAGCCGGACGCACTGATCGCCCTGGTCAAGGAGTCCGGCCTGCGCGGTCGCGGCGGCGCCGGCTTCCCGACCGGGATGAAGTGGCAGTTCATCCCGCAGGGCGACGGCAAGCCGCACTACCTGGTGGTCAACGCGGACGAGTCCGAGCCCGGGACCTGCAAGGACATCCCGCTGCTCTTCGCCAACCCGCACGCGCTGATCGAGGGCATGGTGATCGCCTCCTACGCGATCCGCTGCAACCACGCCTTCATCTACCTGCGCGGCGAGGTGGTCCCGGTGCTGCGCCGGCTGCACGCGGCCGTCGCCGAGGCCTACGCGGCCGGCTACCTGGGCCGCGACGTGCTGGGCTCCGGGTTCGACCTGGACATCACCGTGCACGCCGGTGCCGGCGCCTACATCTGCGGCGAGGAGACCGCGCTGCTCGACTCGCTGGAGGGCCGCCGCGGCCAACCCCGGCTGCGCCCGCCGTTCCCCGCCGTCGCCGGCCTCTACGCCTGCCCGACCGTGGTGAACAACGTCGAGTCGATCGCCTCGGTGCCGCCGATCCTGGTCCGCGGCAAGGAGTGGTTCACCTCGCTGGGCACTCCCAAGTCGCCCGGCTTCACCCTCTACTCGCTCTCCGGGCACGTCACCAACCCCGGCCAGTACGAGGCGCCGCTGGGCGTCACGCTGCGCCAGCTGCTCGAGGTGAGCGGCGGGATCCGGGCCGGCCACCGGCTCAAGTTCTGGACCCCGGGCGGCAGTTCCACCCCGATGTTCACCGACGAGCACCTCGACGTGCCGCTCGACTACGAGGGCGTGGGCGCGGCCGGCTCGATGCTCGGCACCAAGGCGCTGCAGATCTTCGACGAGACCACCTGCGTGGTCCGCGCGGTCACCCGGTGGACCGAGTTCTACGCCCACGAGTCCTGCGGCAAGTGCACCCCGTGCCGCGAAGGCACCTACTGGCTGGTCCAGTTGCTCAAGCGGATCGAGGCCGGGCAGGGCGTCCCGGGCGACCTGGAGAAGCTGCTGGACATCGCCGACAACATCAACGGCAAGTCCTTCTGCGCCCTGGGCGACGGCGCGGCCAGCCCGATCGCCTCCTCGTTGCAGTACTTCCGCGCCGAGTACGAGCAGCACATGGCCGAGCGCCGCTGCCCGTTCGACCCGGCCGCCGCCACCGTCTGGGCCGACGGCCACCGCGCCGCGGCCCCCGAGCCCGTCACCGAGAGGGAGGTGCACGCGTGACCATCGTTGATCCGGACACCAAGACGGCGGTCGAGCTCGTCACGCTCACCATCGACGGCGTCGAGGTCCAGGTCCCCAAGGGCACCCTGGTGATCCGAGCCGCGGAGCAGATCGGCACCCAGGTGCCCCGGTTCTGCGACCACCCGCTGCTCGACCCGGTCGGCGCCTGCCGCCAGTGCATCGTCGAGGTCGAGGGCCAGCGCAAGCCGGTCGCCTCCTGCACCACCACGGTCGCCGAGGGCATGGTGGTGCGCACCCAGCTCAGCTCGCCGGTCGCCGAGAAGGCGCAGCGCGGCGTGATGGAGCTGCTGCTGATCAACCACCCGCTGGACTGCCCGGTCTGCGACAAGGGCGGCGAGTGCCCGCTGCAGAACCAGGCGATGTCCACTGGCGCGGCCGACTCCCGCTTCGAGGGCATGAAGCGGACCTACGAGAAGCCGGTCCCGATCAGCAGCCAGGTGTTGCTGGACCGGGAGCGCTGCGTGCTCTGCGCCCGCTGCACCCGGTTCTCGCTGCAGGTCGCCGGCGACCCGTTCATCGACCTGGTGGAGCGCGGCGCGCTGCAGCAGGTCGGCACCGGCGAGGGCGACGACTTCGAGTCCTACTTCTCCGGCAACACCATCCAGATCTGCCCGGTCGGCGCGCTCACCTCCGCCGCCTACCGGTTCCGCTCCCGCCCGTTCGACCTGGTCTCCTCGCCCGGCGTCTGCGAGCACTGCTCGGCCGGCTGCGCGCTGCGCACCGACCACCGGCGCGGCAAGGTGCTGCGCCGGCTGGCCGGCGAGGACCCCGAGGTCAACGAGGAGTGGAACTGCGACAAGGGCCGGTTCGCCTTCCGCTACGCCCAGCAGCGGGACCGGCTGACCAAGCCGCTGGTGCGCGATGCGGCCACCGGCGAGCTGGTGGAGACCTCCTGGCCGCAGGCGCTGGCGGCGGCCGCCGAGGGGCTGGCCGGGGCCCGGGCCGCGGTGCTGACCGGCGGCCGGGTGACGGTCGAGGACGCGTACGGCTACGCCAAGTTCGCCCGGGTGGTGCTCGGCACCAACGACGTGGACTTCCGGGCCCGCCCGCACAGCGCCGAGGAGGCCGACTTCCTGGCCGCCGCGGTCGCCGGGCACGGGGTGGACCTGGACGGGAAGGGGGTGACCTACCGGGCGCTGGAGGCCGCGCCGGCCGTGCTGCTGGCCGGCTTCGAGCCCGAGGAGGAGTCCCCGATCGTCTTCCTGCGGCTGCGCCAGGCCGCCCGCCACGGGCTGAAGGTCTTCGCGATCGCCGACCACCGGTCGCGCGGCCTGGCCAAGCTGTCCGGGTCGCTGCTGCCGGCGGCCCCGGGCACCGAGGCCGAGTGGCTGGGCGCGCTGGCCGCCGAGGAGCCGCTGAGCGAGGAGGCCGGTCGGGCCGCCGAACTGCTGCGGCAGCCGGGCGCGGTGATCCTGGTCGGCGAGCGGCTGGCCCAGACGGCCGGCGCGTTCACCGCGGCGCTGCGGCTGGCGCACGCCTCCGGTGCGGCGCTGGCCTGGGTCCCGCGCCGGGCCGGCGAACGCGGTGCGCTGGAGGCCGGCGCGCTGCCCGGGCTGCTGCCCGGCGGTCGCCCGGTCACCATGCCGGCCGCGCGCGCCGAGGCGGCCGCCCGGTGGGGCGTGGCCGACCTGCCGGGCCGGCTCGGCCGGGACACCGGCCAGATCCTGGCCGCCGCCGCGCACGGGGACCTGGACGCGCTGCTGGTCGGCGGCGTCGACCCCGACGACCTGCCCGACCCGCAGCTCGCCGAGGAGGCGCTGACCCGGGCCGGCTTCGTGGTCTCGCTGGAGCTGCGGCCCTCGGCCGTCACCGAGCACGCCGACGTGGTGCTGCCGGTGGCCGCGGTCGCCGAGAAGGCCGGCACCTTCCTGGACTGGGAGGGCCGGGTGCGGCTGTTCGAGGCCGCGCTCAAGCCGGACCAGCAGATGGGCCGCCACCTGCACTCGGACGTCCGGGTGCTGCACATGCTGGCCGACGCGCTCGGCCGGCAGCTGGGCCTGCCCGACGTCCGGGCCGCCCGGCGCGAGCTGGACGCCTTCACCCCGTGGACCGGCGACCACCCGGCCGCGCCGGCCGGTCACCCGGCCCCGCTGCCCCGCCCGGCCACCGGGCAGGCGGTGCTGGCCGGTTGGCGGCTGCTGCTGGACCGGGGCACGCTGCAGCAGGGCGACGAGCACCTGGCCGGCACCCGGCACCCGGCCGTGGCCCGGCTCTCGCCGACCACCGCGGAGGAGATCGGCGCGGGCGACCGGCTGCGGGTCAGCGGGCCGGCCGGCTCGGTGGTGCTGCCGTTGGAGGTCACCGCCGAGATGCCGGACCGCACGGTCTGGCTGCCGCTCAATTCCGTGTCCCAGGAGGGCAGCGCGTACCGGGTGCTCGGCACCACGGTCGGCCACCTGGTGACCATCGCCCCGGCAGGAGGGGAGGAGTAGATGCACACCGCCGAGTCATTGCACGGCGCCGAGCCACTGCACGGCGCCCAGGCGCTGCGCGGCGTCAGGCCGCTGGCCGACGCGAACTACCAGACGTTGAGCTTCTTCGGCCACGACCCGTGGTGGCTGATCGTGGTCAAGGCGCTGTTCTGCTTCGCCTTCCTGGTGATCAGCGTGCTCTTCGCGATCGTCTGGGAGCGCAAGGTGGTCGCCTGGATGCAGCTGCGGATCGGGCCCAACCGGCACGGCCCGTGGGGGATGCTGCAGTCGCTGGCCGACGGGATCAAGCTCGCCCTCAAGGAGGACCTGGTGGTCGCCGGGGCGGACAAGGTGGTCTACGTCCTGGCCCCGATCGTCTGCGCGATCCCGGCCTTCATGGCGATCGCGGTGATCCCGTTCGGGCCCGCCGACAACGAGATCTCGATCTTCGGCACCCGCACCCCGATGCAGCTCACCGACCTGCCGGTGGCCCTGCTCTACATCCTGGCCACCGCCTCGATCGGGATCTACGGCATCGTGCTGGCCGGCTGGTCCTCCGGCTCCACCTACCCGCTGCTCGGCGGCCTGCGCTCGTCGGCCCAGATGATCTCCTACGAGATCGCGATGGGCCTCTCGTTCGCCGCGGTCTTCATCTACTCCGGCTCCATGTCGACCTCGCAGATCGTCGACAAACAGCAGTCGACCTGGTTCGGGGTGCTGCTGCCGGTCTCCTTCATCGTCTACCTGATCGCGATGGTCGGGGAGACCAACCGGGCGCCCTTCGACCTCCCGGAGGCCGAGGGCGAGCTGGTCGGCGGCTTCAACACCGAGTACAGCTCGCTGAAGTTCGCGATGTTCATGCTCGCCGAATACGTCAACATCACCACCGTCTCGGCGGTGGCCAGCACGCTCTTCCTGGGCGGCTGGCGGGCGCCGTGGCCGATCTCCTCGTTCTGGGTCGGGGCCAACCACGGCTGGTGGCCGATGCTCTGGATCGTGCTCAAGATCCAGCTGCTGCTCTTCTTCTTCATCTGGCTGCGCGGCACGCTGCCCCGGCTGCGCTACGACCAGTTCATGAAGCTCGGCTGGAAGGTGCTGATCCCGGTCTCGCTGGTCTGGCTGGTGATGGTGGCCAGCGTCCGGGCGCTGCGCAACGAGGGCCGCGGCTTCGGCCAGGTGGTGCTCTGGGTGGGCGCGCCGGTGGCAGCGGCGCTGCTGATCTCGCTGGTCTGGGACGCCCTGCGGAGCAAGGAGAAGCCGCAACCGTTCGAACCGGCCGCGGAGTTCGACCCGCTGGCCGGCGGCTACCCCGTCCCGCCGCTGCCCGGCCAGCAGCTGCCGCCGGTGCCGCGCCGCCGCAGCCGGGTGCCCAAGGCCACCCCGCCGCCGCAGCAGCTCGACGACGGGCAGCAGTTGGAAGACGCGCTCAACGGCGCCAACCATTCCGAAGGGAGCTGAACCGGGATGCCAGAGTCCGAGGACAAGCCGTCGCTGCTGGGCCCGGCCGCCGGCTTCGGCGTGACCTTCAAGGCCATGTTCAAGAAGCGGCTCACCGAGCAGTACCCGGAGCAGAAGAAGCCCACCGCGCCGCGCTTCCACGGCCGCCACCAGCTCAACCGGCACCCGGACGGGCTGGAGAAGTGCGTGGGCTGCGAGCTGTGCGCGTGGGCCTGCCCGGCCGACGCGATCTACGTGGAGGGCGCCGACAACACGGAGGAGGAGCGTTACTCCCCGGGCGAGCGGTACGGCGCGGTCTACCAGATCAACTACGCCCGCTG
This sequence comes from Kitasatospora sp. LaBMicrA B282, assembly GCF_050325825.1. Classification (NCBI taxonomy): domain Bacteria; kingdom Bacillati; phylum Actinomycetota; class Actinomycetes; order Kitasatosporales; family Streptomycetaceae; genus Kitasatospora; species Kitasatospora sp. LaBMicrA B282. The sequence continues at coordinate 42,383 of NZ_JBNQTI010000003.1, read as the reverse complement.
CATCCTGTGCGGGCTGTGCATCGAGGCCTGCCCGACCCGCGCGCTGACCATGACCAACGAGTACGAGCTGGCCGACTCCTCGCGGGCCGACCTGATCTTCACCAAGGAGCAGCTGCTGGCCGGCCTGACCGAGGGCATGGTCGCGCCGCCGCACGCGATGTACCCGGACACCGACGAGGGCGCCTACTACCGCGGTGAGGTCACCCACGCCGCCCCCGGCACCGTCACCCAGGAGAGCCACCCGCTCGACGAGCGGGAGGTGACCGCATGACCTCCACCGGCGAGGCGGTGCAGTTCTGGGTGCTCGCGGTGATCGCGGTCGGCGGTGCGCTGGGCATGCTGACCATGCGCAAGGCGGTGCACAGCGCGCTCTGCCTGGCGGCCACCATGATGGCGCTGGCGGTCTGCTACCTGGCGCAGGGCGCGGTCTTCCTGGGCGTGGTGCAGATCGTGGTCTACACCGGCGCGATCATGATGCTCTTCCTCTTCGTGGTGATGCTGGTCGGCGTCACCTCGGCGGACTCGCTCAAGGAGCAGCTGAAGGGCCAGCGGGTGGCCGCGGTGCTCTGCGGGCTCGGCTTCGGGGTGCTGCTGGTCGCCGGCATCGCCAACGCCAAGCTGGGCCACTTCACCGGGCTGGCCGAGGCCAACGCCGAGGGCAACGTGCAGGGGCTGGCCCGGCTGATCTTCACCCAGTACGTCTGGGCCTTCGAGGTCACCGGCGCCCTGCTGATCACCGCGGCGGTCGGCGCGATGGTGCTGACCCACCGCGAGCACGTGCAGCCGCCGAGCAGCCAGCGCGAGCTGGCCGCGCAGCGGGTGCGGGAGAACAAGCAGGTCCCGCCGCTGCCGGCGCCCGGCGTCTACGCCCGGCACAACGCGGTGGACATCGCGGGCCTGCTGCCGGACGGCACCATCGCCGAGGACTCGGTGATGGCCACGCTGCGCGAGCGCGGGCAGATCCGCGACGTCAGCCAGGACATGCTGCGCCGGATGGCGGAGCTGGAGAACACCACCGCCGACTGGCTGGGCCGGCCGCCCTCCGAGCGGCCGCTGCCCGCGCAGCAGCGCCCCGCGCTGGCGAAGGTGCCGGGCAAGCAGACCGAGGAGACGAGGGAGGAGGCGGAGTGAATCCGGTCAACTACCTGTACCTGGCCGCCCTGTTGTTCACCATCGGGGCCTCCGGCGTGCTGATCCGGCGGAACGCGATCGTGCTGTTCATGTGCGTGGAGCTGATGCTCAACGCCGCCAACCTGGCCCTGGTCACCTTCTCCCGGCTGCACGGCAACCTGGACGGTCAGATCCTGGCCTTCTTCACCATGGTGGTCGCGGCGGCCGAGGTCGTGGTGGGCCTGGCGATCATCGTGAGCATCTTCCGGACCAGGCACTCGGCTTCGGTCGACGACAGCAACCTGATGAAGCTGTAGGGGCCCAGGTGAACTCTCTCATCCCGCTGCTCGTCGCAGCGCCGCTGGCCGGTGCTGCCCTGCTGCTGCTCGGCGGCCGCGCGCTGGACCGTTTCGGCCACTGGCTGGGCACCTGCGCCGCGCTGCTCTCCTTCGGCTTCGCGCTCGCCCTGTTCGCCGACATGCTGGGCCGCAGCACCGACCAACGCCCGGTCGACCAGCACCTGTTCAGCTGGGTGCCGGTGGCCGGCTTCCAGGCCGACGTCTCCTTCCAGCTCGACCAGCTCTCGATGACCTTCGTGCTGCTGATCACCGGGGTCGGCACGCTGATCCACCTCTACTCGGTCGGCTACATGGCGCACGACGAGCGCCGCCGCCGCTTCTTCGCCTACCTCAACCTCTTCCTGGCCGCCATGCTGCTGCTCGTGCTGGCGGACAACTACCTGCTGCTGTACGTCGGGTGGGAGGGCGTCGGGCTCGCCTCGTACCTGCTGATCGGGTTCTGGCAGCACAAGCCCAGCGCGGCCACCGCGGCCAAGAAGGCGTTCATCGTCAACCGGGTCGGCGACATGGGCCTGTCCATCGCGATCATGCTGATGTTCGCCCAGTTCGGCAGCTTCGCCTTCGGCCCGGTCTTCGACACCGCGCACCAGGCGAGCACCGGGCGGCTGACCGCGATCGGGCTGATGCTGCTGCTCGCCGCCTGCGGCAAGTCGGCCCAGGTGCCGCTGCAGAGCTGGCTCGGGGACGCGATGGAGGGTCCGACCCCGGTCTCCGCGCTGATCCACGCGGCCACCATGGTGACCGCCGGGGTCTACCTGATCACCCGCTCGCACGCGATCTTCGACCTGGCGCCGGACGCGCAGACCGCGGTGGTCTGCGTCGGCGCGGTCACGCTGCTCTTCGGTGCGATCGTCGGGTGTGCCAAGGACGACATCAAGAAGGCACTGGCCGGCTCGACCATGTCGCAGATCGGCTACATGATCCTGGCCGCCGGCCTCGGCCCGGTCGGGTACGTCTTCGCGATCATGCACCTGGTCACCCACGGCTTCTTCAAGGCCGGGCTCTTCCTCGGCGCCGGGTCGGTCATGCACGGCATGAACGACGAGGTGAACATGCGGCACTACGGCGGCCTGCGCAAGTACATGCCGATCACCTTCGCCACCTTCGGGCTCGGCTACCTGGCGATCATCGGGTTCCCCGGGCCGTCCGGCTTCTGGTCCAAGGACAAGATCATCGAGGCGGCGTTCGCCAAGGGCGGCACCGAGGGCTGGATCCTCGGCGCGGTCACCCTGATCGGCGCCGCGGTCACCGCGTTCTACATGACCCGGGTGATGATCCTGACCTTCTTCGGCGAGAAGCGCTGGCAGCCGGACGCAGAGGGCAACGCGCCGCACCCGCACGAGTCGCCGGCCTCCATGACCGTCCCGATGATCCTGCTGGCGATCGGCTCGGTCTTCGCCGGTGGCCTGTTCGTCCTCAACGACTCCTTCCAGAACTGGCTGGCGCCGGTCACCGGGCACAGCGAGGGCAACTCCCCGCTGCCGACCGCGGCGGTCATGGCGCTGAGCATCGGCTGCATGCTGGCCGGCGTGCTGGTCGCCTACCTGGTGTACGCGCGCTCCACCGTCCCGGTCACCCCGCCGGTGGGCTCCGCGCTCACCCGGGCGGCCCGCCGCGACCTGCTGCAGGACGACTTCAACCACGCCGTCCTGGTGCGGCCCGGCTCCGCGCTCACCGCCGCGCTGGTCTTCTTCGACAGCAAGGGGCTGGACGGCTTCGTCAACGGGCTGGCCGCCACGGTCGGCGGCGCCTCCAGCCGGCTGCGCCGGGTGCAGACCGGCTACGTCCGCTCCTACGCGCTCTCCATGTTCGGCGGCACGCTGGTGCTGGTCGCCACGACGCTCCTGATGAGGTCGGTCTGATGAATCCGAAGAACCGTCAGGAGGCCCGGCGATGAGCTACCTGCTGACCACCACCTGCGCCGTCCCGGCCGCCGGGGCGATCCTCACCGCGGCGATGCCGGCCGGCACCAGCGAGGCCCGCCGGCGCACCACCAAGGCGGTCGCGCTGACCGTCGCCACCGCCACCCTGGCGCTGGCCGCGCTGGTCGCCGCCGACTTCAAGCCCGGCGGCGCCCGCTACCAGCTCACCGAGTCGCACCCCTGGATCCGCGCCTTCGGGATCAGCTTCTCGCTCGGCGTGGACGGCATCGGCGCGGTGCTGGTGCTGCTCACCGCGGTGCTGGTGCCGATCGTGATGCTGGCCTCCTGGCACGACGCGGAGCCCGAGGTGGCCGCGGACGGTGCCACCTTCGAGGGCCGCCGCCGCACCCAGGGCTTCTTCGCCCTGGTGCTGGCGGTGGAGGCGATGGTGATCGTCTCCTTCCTGGCCACCGACGTCTTCCTCTTCTACGTCTTCTTCGAAGCCATGCTGATCCCGATGTACTTCCTGATCGGCGGCTTCGGCGACCGGGTCGGCGGCGCCGAGGCGGCCCGCCAACGCTCCTACGCCGCGGTCAAGTTCCTGCTCTACAACCTGCTCGGCGGGCTGGTCATGCTGGCCGCGGTGATCGGCCTGTACGTGATCGCGAACAACCAGGGCCAGGGCACCTTCGACCTGCAGGCGCTCACCTCGGCGCTCGCCGACGGCCGGCTGGTGGTCAACCCGACCGCGGAGAAGGCGCTCTTCCTCGGCTTCTTCTTCGCCTTCGCGGTGAAGGCGCCGCTGTGGCCGCTGCACACCTGGCTGCCCAACGCGATGGGCGAGGCCACCGCCGGCACCGCGGTGCTGATCACCGCGGTGGTGGACAAGGTCGGCACCTTCGCGATGCTCCGGTTCTGCCTGGGCCTGTTCCCGCACGCGTCCAAGTTCTTCGCCCCCGCGATCCTGGTGCTCGCGGTGGTCGGGATCATCTACGGCGCGCTGCTGGCGGTGGGGCAGAAGGACATCAAGCGGCTGATCGCCTACGCCTCCATCTCGCACTTCGGCTTCATCATCCTGGGCATCTTCGCGATGACCAGCCAGGGCCAGAGCGGCGCCACCCTCTACATGGTCAACCACGGCATCTCCACCGCGCTGCTGATGCTGGTCGCCGGCTTCCTGATCTCGCGCCGCGGCTCGCGGCTGATCGCCGACTTCGGCGGGGTGCAGAAGGTGGCGCCGGTGCTGGCCGGCACCTTCCTGATCGGCGGCCTGGCCACCCTCTCGCTGCCCGGCCTGGCGCCGTTCGTCAGCGAGTTCCTGGTGCTGGTCGGCACCTTCACCCGCTACCCGGCGCTCGGCATCGTCGCCACCGTCGGGATCGTGCTCGCCGCGCTCTACGTGCTGGTGCTCTACCAGCGCACCATGACCGGCCCGGTGCGCGAGTCGGTGCGCGGCATGGCCGACCTGAAGGCGCGCGAGCTGCTGGTGGCCGCGCCGCTGATCGCGCTGACCCTGGTGCTCGGCGTCTACCCGAAGCCGCTCACCGACATCGTGAACCCGGCGGTGGCCGACACCCTCTCCCAGGTCCACCGGACCGACCCGGCCCCGGCCCACCCGGTGGCCATCCCTGCCGGAGGTGAGCAGCAGTGAGTGCCCTTCCCGTCCACGCCGTCCCCGGCGGCGCCGGGGCCGTCCACAGCCTGTGGATGACGGCGGCCGGCGGCAACTCGCCGAGCATCCCGGCCCCGCACCTGGAGTACGGCCGGCTCTCCCCGATGCTGGTGGTCTTCGGCGCGGCGCTGCTCGGTGTGCTGGTCGAGGCCTTCCTGCCGCGCCGCGCGCGTTACGCCACCCAGGTGACGCTGGCGCTTGCCGGGGTGGCCGGGGCCTTCATCGCCGTCGTGGTGCTGGCCAGCCAGGGCTACGGCACCACCAAGGCCGGCGTGCTGGCGATGGGCTCGGTGGCGCTGGACGGCCCCGCGCTCTTCCTGCAGGGCGTGATCCTGCTGGCCGCGGTGCTCTCGGTGCTGCTCTACGCCGAGCGCGGCCTGGACCCGCGCACCGAGGGCGGGCCGCTGGACGCCTTCACCGCGCAGGGCGCCGCCACCCCCGGCAGCGAGCAGGAGAGGCAGGCCACCCGGGCCGGCTTCGCCTCCACCGAGGTCTACCCGCTGACCCTGTTCGCGGTCGGCGGCATGCTGCTCTTCCCGGCCGCCAACGACCTGCTGACCATGTTCGTGGCGCTGGAGGTCTTCTCGCTGCCGCTGTACCTGCTCTGCGCGCTGGCCCGGCGGCGCCGGCTGCTCTCCCAGGAGGCGGCGGTCAAGTACTTCCTGCTCGGCTCCTTCGCCTCCGCCTTCTTCCTGTTCGGCAGCGCGCTGCTGTACGGGTACGCGGGCAGCTTCCGGCTCCCGGAGATCGCCGACGTGATCTCCGGGGTGGCGCCGTCCACTCCGGCGCTGGCGATCAGCACCCGCAACGACGCGCTGCTGCTGATCGGGCTGGCGATGCTCGCGGTCGGCCTGCTCTTCAAGGTCGCCGCGGTCCCCTTCCACGCCTGGACCCCGGACGTCTACCAGGGCGCCCCGACCCCGGTGACCGGCTTCATGGCCGCCGCCACCAAGGTGGCCGCCTTCGGCGCCTTCCTGCGGCTGTTCTACGTGGCCTTCCCCGGGCTGCGCTGGGACTGGCGCCCGGTGATGTGGGGTGTGGCGATCCTCACCATGGTGGCGGGCGCGGTCTTCGCGGTGACCCAGCAGGACGTGAAGCGGCTGCTGGCGTACTCCTCGGTGGCGCACGCCGGGTTCATCCTGACCGGCGTGATCGCCACCGACCGGCAGGGCCTGAGCGCGGTGCTCTTCTACCTGCTGGCCTACTCCTTCGTCACGCTGGGTGCCTTCGCCGTGGTCACCCTGGTGCGCGACTCCAAGGGGGAGGCGACCCACCTGTCCAGCTGGGCCGGGCTCGGGCGGCGCTCGCCGCTGCTCGCCGCGGTCTTCGCGCTCTTCCTGCTCTCCTTCGCCGGCATCCCGCTGACCAGCGGGTTCACCGGGAAGTTCGCGGTGTTCCAGGCCGCGGCCTCGGGCGGGGCGACGCCGCTGGTGATCGTCGGTGTGCTGAGCTCGGCGGTGGCCGCGTTCTTCTACATCCGGGTGATCGTGCTGATGTTCTTCTCCGACCCGCAGCCGAACGGCCCCGCGGTGGCGATCCCGAGCGTCTTCACCACCCTGGCGATCTCGCTCGGCGTCCTGGTCACGCTGGCCCTGGGTCTGCTGCCGCAGTACTTCCTGGACCTCGCGTCCAAGGCGGCCATGTTCACGCGCTGAGCCCGCGGCTGCACCACCCGCTGAGGGCCGATCAGCCGCCCGCAGCGCACCCACCGGCCGGGTCCGGGGCGGTCACCGCCCCGGGCCCGGCGCCATCTTCGCCGCGCTACCCGCACGCCCGTACAGTGATCCACTCGTGACCGGATACGCTGCTGGGGATGGCAGCGGCCGCAACAGGGACCGGACCGCATGATCGACCGGCGACAGGAGTGGTCTTCGTGACCGTCGTGGAACCCTTCGGGCTCAGCGTGCAGGACCGCGATCTGACCCGTGACGTCCAGGCCGGGCTGGAGGCGGTGGAGGCCGCCATGGCCGAGGCCGTGAAGAGCGACCTGCCGCTCGTCACCGTCACCGCGAGCCATCTGATCAAGGCCGGCGGCAAGCGGTTCCGCCCGCTGCTGGTGATGCTGGCCGCCCAGTTCGGCGACCCGACCGCCGTCGGCGTGGTGCCGGCCGCCGTGGTGGTCGAGCTGACCCACCTGGCCACCCTGTACCACGACGACGTGATGGACGAGGCCCCGGTGCGCCGCGGGGTGCCCACGGTCAACGCCCGCTGGGACAACTCGGTGGCCATCCTGACCGGCGACTTCCTCTTCTCCCGCGCCTCCCAGGTGCTCTCCGGCCTCGGCCCGGAGGCGGTCAAGATCCAGGCCGACGCCTTCGAGCGGCTGGTCACCGGCCAGATCCTGGAGACCGCGGGCCCCGGCCCCGGCGACGACCCGCTCAACCACTACCTCGAGGTGCTGGCCGGCAAGACCGGCGCGCTGATCGCCGTCTCCGGCCGGTTCGGCGCGCTGATGGCCGGAGCCGAGCCCTGGGTGGTGGAGATCCTCACCGAGTACGGCGAGAAGATGGGCCTCGCCTTCCAGCTCGCCGACGACGTGCTGGACATCGCCAGCGACGGCCACGAGTCCGGCAAGACCCCCGGCACCGACCTGCGCGAGGGCGTGCCCACGCTGCCGCTGCTGCTGCTGAAGTCGATGCCGGAGGACCCGAGCGACCCCGAGGACGCCCGGCTGCGCGAGCTGATCCAGCAGGACCTGACGGACGATCGGCTGCACGCCGAGGCGCTGCGCCTGCTGCGCCGGCACCCGGCGCTGGAGCGCGCCCGCCGCGAGACCCTGCGCTACGCCGAGGAGGCCCGCGCGCTGCTCGCCCCGCTGCCGGACTGCCCGGCCAAGGCGGCCCTGCAGGGCCTCTGCGACGCGGTGGCGATCCGTACCATGTGACGGGTCCGCGGCACCCGCGGACGCGTCCGTCGTACTGCGGCCCACCGGGGGAGAGCACCATGCTGCGCGTCGTCATCGCCGAGGATTCGGTCCTGCTGCGGGAGGGCCTGATCCGGCTGCTCACCGACCGCGGGCTGGAGGTGGTCGCCGGGGTCGGGGACGCCGCGGCGCTGATCACCACCATCGACGAGCTGGCCGCGGCCGGCACGCTGCCGGACGTGGTGGTGGCGGACGTGCGGATGCCGCCCACCCACACCGACGAGGGCGTGCGGGCCTGCGTGGAGCTGCGCGGGCGCCACCCGGAGCTGGGGGTGCTGGTGCTCTCCCAGCACGTGGAGCAGCAGTACGCCGCCGAGCTGCTGGCCGGCTCCACCCGCGGGGTCGGCTACCTGCTCAAGGACCGGGTGGCCGAGGTGCGCGAGTTCGTGGACGCGGTGGTCCGGGTGGCCGGCGGCGGCACCGCGCTGGACCCCGAGGTGGTGCAGCAGCTGCTCAGCCGCAGCCGCAAGGGCGACGTGCTGGCCGGGCTGACCCCGCGCGAGCGCGAGGTGCTGGGGCTGATGGCCGAGGGCCGGACCAACACCGCGGTGGCCAAGCAGCTGGTGGTCTCGCACGGCGCGGTGGAGAAGCACGTCAGCAACATCTTCCTCAAGCTGGGCCTGGCGCAGAGCCCCGAGGACCACCGCCGGGTGCTCGCGGTGCTCACGTACCTGAACTCCTGAGGGCCCGCCGCCGTACCTCCCGGTGGCCGCTTTGGTGGCCGCTCCGGTGGCTCCTCCCGGGATCCTTGCGGCGGCCCCTTCGCGCGGCCCCCGGGAGAGCGGATACCGCTGGGAGGTACGGGAATACACAGCGCCGCCGGAACGCTCTAGTTACGGCTCAGGGAGAAACAAGCCGCATAGGATGCGATGTGGTGCACCAGGCGGACGGGGCACACGGCTCACGCCCGCGGCTGGTACCCCTGAGGGAGGTTCGCGGCAGTGACCAGCGAGGTCGATCAGGCAGAGGCAGCGAGCGGCGGCCCGGACGCGCCGAACGGCCGCCTGGCACCAGACGCCCCCAACGGGACCAGGTCATCCGGACCGACCGGCGGCACCGAGCCGGGCGGGCGGGCCAAGCCGATCCGCCGGGTGGACCGGGTGATCATCCGCTTCGCCGGCGACTCCGGCGACGGCATGCAGCTCACCGGCGACCGCTTCACCTCCGAAACCGCCTCCTTCGGCAACGACCTCTCCACCCTGCCGAACTTCCCGGCCGAGATCCGGGCCCCGCAGGGCACCCTGCCCGGCGTCTCCAGCTTCCAGCTGCACTTCGCCGACCACGACATCCTCACCCCGGGCGACGCGCCCAACGTGCTGGTGGCGATGAACCCGGCCGCGCTCAAGGCCAACCTGCCCGACCTGCCGCACGGCGCGGAGATCATCGTCGACACCGACGAGTTCACCAAGCGGGCGCTGGCGAAGGTCGGTTACGGTGCGGACCCGCTGGCCGACGGCTCGCTGTCGGGCTACCACCTGCACAAGGTGCCGCTGACCACGCTGACCCTGGAGGCGCTCAAGGAGAGCGGCCTGGCCCGCAAGGACGCCGAGCGGGCGAAGAACATGTTCGCGCTGGGCCTGCTCTCCTGGATGTACCACCGTCCCACGCACGGCACCGAGTCCTTCCTGCGCACCAAGTTCGCCAAGAAGCCGGCCATCGCCGAGGCCAACATCACGGCGTTCAAGGCGGGTTGGAACTTCGGGGAGACCACCGAGGACTTCGCGGTCTCCTACGAGGTGCTGCCGGCCAAGCTGCCGGCGGGCACCTACCGCAACATCTCCGGCAACCTGGCGCTCTCCTACGGCCTGATCGCCGCCGCCCAGCGCGCCGGCCTGCCGCTCTTCCTGGGCTCCTACCCGATCACCCCGGCCTCCGACATCCTGCACGAGCTCTCCAAGCACAAGAACTTCGGGGTGCGCACCTTCCAGGCCGAGGACGAGATCGCCGGGATCGGCGCCGCGCTCGGTGCGGCCTTCGGCGGCTCGCTGGGGGTGACCACCACCTCGGGGCCCGGGGTGGCGCTGAAGTCGGAGACGATCGGCCTGGCCGTCTCGCTCGAACTGCCGCTGCTGGTGGTCGACATCCAGCGCGGCGGCCCCTCCACCGGGCTGCCCACCAAGACCGAGCAGGCCGACCTGCTGCAGGCGATGTTCGGGCGCAACGGCGAGGCCCCGGTGCCGATCGTGGCCCCGGCCACCGCCGCCGACTGCTTCGACGCGGCGCTGGAGGCGGCCCGGATCGCGGTCACCTACCGCACCCCGGTGATGCTGCTCTCGGACGGCTACCTGGCCAACGGCTCGGAGCCCTGGCGGATCCCGGCGATCGACGAACTGCCGGAGATCAAGCCGGAGTTCGCCACCGGCCCGAACACCCCCGAAGGCGAGTTCCACCCCTACCGGCGCGACCCGCACACGCTGGCCCGCCCCTGGGCGCTGCCCGGCACACCCGGCCTGGAACACCGGATCGGCGGCATCGAGAAGCAGGACGGCACCGGCAACATCTCCTACGACCCGGCCAACCACGACCTGATGGTCCGCACCCGCCAGGCCAAGGTCGACGGCATCACGGTCCCGCCCCTGCAGGTCGACGACCCGGACGCCACCGCCCGGGTCCTGGTCCTGGGCTGGGGCTCGACCTACGGCCCGATCACCGCCGCGGTGCGCCGGGTGCGCGCCGACGGCGGCCGGGTCGCCCAGGCCCACCTGCGCCACCTCAACCCCTTCCCGGCCAACCTCGGTGCGGTGCTCGGGAGTTACGACAAGGTCATCGTCCCCGAGATGAACCTCGGCCAACTCGCCCTGCTGCTGCGGGCCAAATACCTGGTGGACGCCCAGTCCTACAACCAGGTGCGCGGACTGCCCTTCAAGGCGGCGCAGTTGGCGGACGTGCTGTGGGCGGCGATCGGAACCCTGGACGGGAGTGCGGGCAATGAGTGAGCAGGGCGGCTTCCGTTCGCTGGAGCTGGTGCCGAAGGCCGACGCGCCGCAGAGCGCCAAGGAGTTCAAGACCGACCAGGAGGTGCGCTGGTGCCCCGGCTGCGGGGACTACGCGATCCTGGCCGCCGTGCAGTCCTTCATGCCCGAACTGGGCATCCGCCGGGAGAACACCGTCTTCATCTCCGGCATCGGCTGCTCCTCCCGCTTCCCGTACTACATGAACACCTACGGGGTGCACTCGATCCACGGCCGGGCTCCGGCGATCGCCACCGGCCTCGCCGCCTCCCGGCGCGACCTGAGCGTCTGGGTGGTCACCGGTGACGGCGACGCGCTCTCGATCGGCGGCAACCACCTGATCCACGCGCTGCGCCGCAACGTCAACCTGAAGATCCTGCTCTTCAACAACCGGATCTACGGCCTGACCAAGGGCCAGTACTCGCCCACCTCCGAGGTCGGCAAGATCACCAAGTCCACCCCGATGGGCTCGCTGGACGCGCCGTTCAACCCGGTCTCGCTGGCGCTCGGCGCCGAGGCGAGCTTCGTGGCCCGCACCATCGACTCCGACCGCAAGCACCTGACCTCGGTGCTGCGGGCCGCCGCCGAGCACCGCGGCACCGCGCTGGTGGAGATCTACCAGAACTGCAACATCTTCAACGACGGTGCCTTCGACGTGCTCAAGGACCCGGAGACCGCCGAACAGGCGCTGATCCGGCTGGAGCACGGGCAGCCGATCACCTTCGCCGACCGGGGCGTCTTCCGCGACCCGGCCACCGGCGAACTGACCGTCGCCGAGGTCACCCCCGCCAACGAGGACCGGGTGCTGGTGCACGACGCGCACGCGGCCAGCCCGGTCACCGCCTTCGCGCTCTCCCGGCTGGCCGACAACGACACCTTGCACCGCACCCCGATCGGCGTGCTGCGCAGCGTCGAACGCCCGGTCTACGACACCCTGATGGCCGATCAACTGGACGCGGCCGTGGCCCGCAGTGGCCCCGGCGACCTGGCGAAGCTGCTGGCCGGCCAGGACACCTGGACCATCGCCTGACCCACCGTCGCCACGGACGTCACCGACGCCACCGACGTCACCGCCCCGGGCCGCTCGCCACGCGATGCTTGCCCGGGGCGGTGGCGGCTGGCAGCCTGGACGGGTGATCGAGACCGACACCGAGGACCCGTTCCTGGCCAACCGGCGGCTGCTCTTCGGCACCGCCTACCGGCTGCTCGGCAGCGTCGCGGACGCCGAGGACGTGCTGCAGGACACCTGGCTCAAGTGGGCCGCCGTGGACCACGACACGGTCAACCACCCCAAGGCCTACCTGGTGCGCACGGTCACCAACCTGTCGCTCAACCGGCTCGGCTCCGCCCGGGCCCGCCGCGAGGCCTACGTCGGCCCGTGGCTGCCCGAGCCGCTGCTCACCGACCGCACCCCGGCCGACCGGCCGGCGCTCGCCCCGGACGCCGCCGAGCACGCCGAACTGGCCGACTCCGTCTCGCTGGCCATGCTGGTGGTGCTGGAGACGCTCAGCCCGCTGGAACGCGCGGTCTTCGTGCTGCGCGAGGTCTTCGACTACTCCAACGCCGAGCTCGCCGAGGCGCTGGAGCGCTCCGAGGCGGCCATCCGGCAGACCGCGCACCGGGCCAAGGCACACGTGGCGGCCCGCCGGCCGCGCTTCGACACCGACCCCGCCGAGCGCCGCCAGGCCACCGAGCGGTTCCTGGCCGCCTGCGCCACCGGCGACGCGGCCAAGGTGATGGAGCTGCTCGCCCCCGAGGTGACCGCCTGGTCGGACGGCGGCGGCGTGGTCCGCTCGGCGCTCCGCCCGCTGCACGGGCCCGACCACGTGGCGCGCTGGCTGCTCGGCGTGCTGGCCAAGCCGGAGATGGTCGGGGTGAGCCCCGAGTTCGCCTGGATCAACGGCGAGGAGTCGCTGCTCCTGGTCAAGGACGGGGTGCCGCGGGGCGCGTTCGGCCTCGACCTGCGCGACGGCGCGGTGGTCGGGATGCGCGCCCAGCTCAACCCCGAGAAGCTGCGCGGCCTCAGCGGCCCGGCCCCCTGGGAGCGGGTGACGGGCGGGGCGTAACCTCTGGGCGGAATCTCGACCTCGGGGGGAAAGCGTGCCGTACCTGTTGCTCCTGCTGGGCTGCGCGGTCGTGGTGCTGGCGGCCAGGTTGTCGATCGTGCAGCGGACCGCGCAGCGGGCGCTGGCGACGGCGGAGGAGGCCAAGCGAGTGGCCGCGGCCCGGCCGGCGGCGGCGCAGGCCAAGGCTGCCCGGGTGGTGCTGACCAAGGCGCCGGCTGCGGACCGCACCGGGCAGCTCGCGGTGCTGCACACCGACCTGGTCCAGGTGCTCGGGCGCCGGGCGGCCCAGGAGCTGCCCGCCGCGGCGCGCGCGGTGGCGGCCGCGCCGGTCAGTGCTGCGGTGCGCCCCTCGGCGGCTTCGGTGCCGCGGGACGCGGTGCCGGTGCCGGCCTCGCCGGCCGACGACGGCCTGCCGCGGCTGTCCGTCGTGTCCGGCCCGCAGGACAGGGTGACCGCGGTGCCGCAGGCCCAGCCCGGCGAGCGCTTCCACTACGCGGGCGTGCGCACCGGGCCGGGCGAGCAGGAGTTCCGCTTCGAGTGGCCGGAGCCCGGGGCGGTCGCGGTGGCGGAGGCGGTGGTCAGCACCGAGGGCCAGGCGTCCGTCACCCCGATGACCCGCACCGCGACCGCGGTGCACACCCACGACCAGTTGGTCCGTGCCACGCAGTACAGCGGCACGGTCCGCCGGCGTGCGCTGCTCACCCCGGAAGCCACCCACCTCAAGGTGGAGACCCAGGGCACCGGGCAGACCGAGTGGTCGGTGCGCCTGCTCGGTCCGAGCGAGCTGGACGAACTGGTGGACGAGCGGTCCGGAGCCGGCCGCTCGATGCTGATGGTGCGGCCGGCCAAGCCGGTGGAGCTGGTGGTGCACGCCAAGTCCCGCTCCTCCTGGACGGTGGAGTTCGTCTGCGGCTGCTGGGCGGGGCCGGCGTGCAGCTGCAAGCAACCGAAGCAGCTCAGCGGCTACGTGGCGCCGAAGGCCTTCGGCACGGGGGAGGCGATCGAGGTGCTGACGATCCCCAGGCCGGGGCTGGTGATCGTCCACGCGTACGAGGAGTCCGACCCCTGGCAGCTGAAGCTGCGCCCGCTCGGCGCCAAGAAGTGATCCCCGGCCGAGCGGTCCCTGTCCCGCCCCTGTCATGACCAAAATGCGAGAACGGAGATGACAAGACTGGGCGCTGCCCGCTACGGTCACCACGTCACACGTGCGCCGAGCGGAGGAGAGGCCTGCCATGGCATCCGAGCCCCAGGGACTCCAAAGCGAAGGCGGCCGCGGCCTCGGGCTCGGCATCGCCGCCTACGGCATCTGGGGGCTCTTCCCGCTCTACTGGCCGCTGCTCGAACCGAGCGCGTCGGGGGACATCCTGGCCAACCGGATGGTCTGGTCGCTGTGCGTCGCGGTCGCCATCCTCACCGCCCGCCGGCACTGGGCCTGGCTGCGCCCGCTGCTCCGGCAGCCCCGACGGCTGGCGCTCACCGCGCTGGCCGCCGCCGCGATCTCGGTCAACTGGGGCGTCTACATCTGGGGCGTGAACTCCGGGCACGTGGTGGAGACCAGCCTCGGCTACTTCATCAACCCGCTGGTCACCATCGGCTTCGGCGTCCTGGTGCTCAAGGAGCGGCTGCGCCGGGCGCAGTGGGCGGCGGTCGGGGTCGGCGCGCTGGCGGTGGCGGTGCTCACCGTCGGGTACGGGCGGCTGCCGTGGATCGCGCTCACCCTGGCGTTCAGCTTCGCGGTCTACGGGCTGCTGAAGAAGACGGTGGCGCTGGGCGGGCTGGAGAGCTTCGCCCTGGAGACCGCCTTCATCTTCCCGTTCGCGGTCGGCTTCCTGGTCTACCGGGCGGCCACCGGGCACGCGGTGTTCGGCCACGGCGCCGGCCACCTGACGCTGCTGATGCTGACCGGCCCGATCACCGCGGTGCCGCTGCTCTGCTTCGGCGCCGCGGCGATCCGGATCCCGCTCTCCACCATGGGCCTGCTCCAGTACCTGGCGCCGGTCTTCCAGTTCCTCTGCGGGGTCCTCTACTTCCACGAGTCGATGCCGCCGGAGCGCTGGGCCGGCTTCGCGCTGGTCTGGGCGGCCCTGGTGATGCTCACCTGGGACGCGGTGCGCCGGCTGCGCGCCGAGCGGCCGGGCGCCGTGGCGGCCCGGCCGCAGCCGGCCGCGGTGCCCAGCAGCACCCGCTGACCGGCCTTGTGCGGGAGCTGCTCAGGGTGGTTCAGGCGGTGATGTCGCGGCTGGTGAACCGGGCCCAGGCGGCCGAGCCGAAGACCGCGACGTACAGCGCCTGCAGCCCCAGGTCGCGCCAGACCCCGCTCCAGTACATCGGCTGGCGCAGCAGGTCGCCGAAGGAGAGCCAGTCGTGGGTGAAGAGCCACGGCTGGATCGCGGCGAGCTGCGGGAAGCCGTCCAGCACCTGGACGATGATCACCAGGCCGACCGTGCTCGCCATCGCCGCGATGCCGCTGCCGGTCAGCGTGGAGATGAACAGCCCGATCGCCACCAGACCGGCCAGCGAGAGCGCCACCACCGCGCAGATCAGCACCACCCGCAGCAGCGCCGCGCCCAGGCCGATGGTGTCGCCGGAGAGCAGCGTGACGTTGCCGACCGGGAAGAGGATCGAGCCGGCGATCAGCCCGGAGAGCGCCACCGCCAGGGTGGCCGCCACGCAGAAGGCCATCGCCGCCGAGAACTTCGCGGCCAGCAGCCGGGTCCGGCCGGCCGGCGCCACCAGCAGGTAGCGCAGGGTGCCGGTGGCGGCCTCGCCGGCCACCGAGTCGCCCGCCACCACGCCGACCGTCATCGGCAGGAAGATCGGCAGCGAGGTGGCCAGCGCGGTGAAGGTCAGGAAGACGCCGTTCTGGGTCACCTGGGCCAGGAAGGCCGGGCCGTTCGGGCCGTCGTGCAGGTGGCCGGTCTCGATCCGCACCACCACGCCGATCAGGATCGGCACCGCGGCCAGCACCCCGAGCAGCGCCATGGTCCGGGCCCGGCGGAAGGTGAGGGTCAGCTCGCTGCGGAACAGCGACAGGAACCCGGGCAGGGTGGCCGAGCGCGGCCCGGCCGGCGCCGCGGCGCTCCCGGCCGGCCCCGCTCCGGCCGCTGTCGCTCCGGCGGCCACCGCCACCGTCTCCGCAGTCGCCGCCGTCACCGTGTCAGCGTCAGCCCGCGACATCGAATCCCTCCCCGGTCAGTGCCACGAAGGCGTCCTCCAACGTGCCCCGCTCCACCCCGAAACCACGCACCGCGACCCCGGCCTCCACCAGGGCGGCGCACAGCCGGGGCAAGGTCTCCTCGTCCGCGGCGGTCAGCTCGCCGTCCACCCGGCCGTCGCCGATCCGCAGGTCGGTGACCCGGTGGCCGCGCAGCACCGCCACCGCCTGCTCGGTGTCCGCGGTGCGCACCACCAGGCGGCCCTGGGCCCGGGCGGCCAGCTCGGCCACCGTGCCCTGCACCACCAGCCGGCCCTTGGACATCACCGCGGCATGGCTGCAGACCTGCTCGATCTCGTCCAGCAGGTGGGAGGAGAGGAACACCGTGGTCCCCTCCGCCGCGACCTCGCGGACCAGCGCCCGGATCTCCCGCATGCCCTGCGGGTCCAGCCCGTTGGTCGGCTCGTCCAGCACCAGCAGCTCGCGCGGCTGGAGCAGTGCGGCGGCCAGGCCGAGCCGTTGCTTCATGCCGAGCGAGTAGGCCCGGGCCTTCTTGCCGGCGGCCGCGGCCAGCCCGACCCGGTCCAGCGCCTGCGCCACCCGCTGCTTGCGGGTGCGCGGGTCGGCGGTCGGGTCGGCCGAGTCGTAGCGGATCAGGTTGTCCCGGCCGGACAGGTAGCCGTACAGCGCCGGGCCCTCGATCAGGGCTCCCACCCGCGGCAGCACCCGGGCGGTGGACTGCGGCATCGGGGCGCCGAGCACCGTGGCCACCCCGGCGGTCGGCGCGATCAGGCCGAGCAGCATCCGGATGGTGGTGGTCTTGCCCGAGCCGTTCGGGCCGAGGAAGCCGAAGACGCTGCCGCGCGGCACGGTCAGGTCCAGGCCGTCCACGGCCAGCTGCCCGCCGGCGAACCGCTTGGTCAGCCCCTGGGTGCGGATCACCGGCGAGCCGCCCGAGGGGGCCGCGACGGCGGCCCCCTCGGTGGTTCCCGCCGGATCCCCCTGGACGGAGACCGCAGTGGGAGAGACGGTCATTGCTACTTCACTCCCGCCGCGGCCTGCAGCACCGGCAGGGTGACCGCGCCGGCGTAGACCCGGTTGTCGTCGGTGATCAGCACGTTGACCACCTTGGTGCTGATCAGGGTGCCGCCGGCGACCGGCTTGCCGAGCGACTTGGCCAGCTCGGCGGCGTTCGGCAGCTGCGCCCGGTTCGGGTGGCCCTTGCCGCCCTGCGGCGCCTGGCCGACCGGGCCGTTCGGGTGCGCGGTGGCGGCGGGCAGGGTGAAGGAGACCACGGTGGTCCAGTCGGTGCCGGTCACCGTGGGGGCGCTGCCGTCCTGCGGCCGCTCGCCCTTGGTGCGGTCGGCCTTGGGGTCGCCCTTGGTGTGGTCCGCCGGGCCCTGCTGGACCACGGTGGCGCCCTTCGGCGGCGTGAAGTCGAAGGTGCCGGCGCTCGGCTCGGCGAACGACACCTGGCTGAAGTGCGCGTCCAGCACGGTGCCGCCGGAGGCCGCGGTGGCCACCACGGCCAGCGGGGTGCCGGTGGCGGCGTCGACCGCGATCTTCACCTCGCCGATGGTGGAACCGGTCTGCTTCGGCTTGACGCTCAGCCGGTAGGCGTCGCGACCGGCCACCGAGGTGGTGCCGGCCACCGCGATGTCGGAGTTCGCGGCGTTGTCGGCCAGGAACTGCTGGGCGGCCTGCTCCGGGGTGACCGGCACCCCGGCCGGCAGCTGCTCCGGTGCCCGCGTCGCCGCGTCCTTGCCGGTCGCCGCGTCCTTGCCGGTCAGGTGGACCGCCTGGTCGGTGGCGCTGTCCCAGGTCCAGGCCTGGTCGCCGTTGTGGATCAGGTCGTACTCGGCCAGCGGCTCGACCAACGCCACCCGCTGCTTGTCCGGGCCGTCGGCCGCGATCCGCAGGGTGTGGTCACCGGCCAGCAGGGTGGCCAGCTTGGCCTGCGGGTCCGCGCTCGCGCCGGCACCCTGCTTGGCCTGCCCGCTGCCCCCGGCGGCCCCCGCCTCGCCGGTCACCCCGGCCAGGCCGCCGCGGCCGGCGATGTCGAGCAGCTCACTGGGCACCCCGAGGTCGGTGGAGACCTGCACGGTGCCGCTGAGCTGCTGGGTCCGGTCCGACAGCACCTTGGTGACCAGCTGCTGCGCGGTCACCTGAGGCAGCGTCGGATCCCCCGGGCTGGCCAGCGCCGGCACCACGGCGATCCCGGCCGCGGCGACGGCGGCGATCGCCACCGGCACCAGCACCCGGACCGCGGTGCGGCGCCGGGCGTTGTAGGGGGTGCCGAGCGGCTCCTCTGGCGGCTGCTCGTCGAATCCGGCGTAGGTGGTCGTCATGGTGTCAGCCCCTCCGGTAGCACTCGAAGTCGTGCTCTGTCGCTCGGTCGTGAGCGCCCTGTCGTGCTCTGTCGTGCTCTGTCGTGCGTCTTCCCTGTGACGTCCATTAGAGCCCGCTGAACGCTCCGTCACATCGCCCCGCAGGGCTAATCCGCGGTACATCGCCGGATGCAGCCGACCCTGAGGCCGTCTCAGGGTTGTCGGGGTCGTGGGGTCCTCCGGCTGGCGTAGTGTCGGCCCCATGGACGCCACGCCACTCTCCGCTCCGCGCCCGACGGTGCCCGCCACGCCCGTCCCGCTCGGCGCACCCGTCCCGCCCGGCACCCAGGTCGCCGGGCAGCCCATGCCCCGCACGGCCACCGCGACCGCGATGCGGCGCGCGCTGCGCCGGGCCCGCGACGGGGTGGCGCTGGACCGCGCGGAGGCGGCGGTGCTGCTCCAGGCCCGCGACGCGGACCTGGCCGAACTGTGCACGGTCGCCGCCCGGTTGCGCGACCAGGGCCTGGCCGCGGTCGGCCGGGAGGGCGTCATCACGTACTCCCGCAAGGTGTTCGTCCCGCTCACCCGGCTCTGCCGGGACCGCTGCCGCTACTGCACCTTCGTCACCGTCCCCGGCAAGCTGCGCCGGGCCGGCCAGGGCATGTTCCTCTCGCCGGACGAGGTGCTGGAGATCTGCCGCCAGGGCGCCGCGATGGGCTGCAAGGAGGCCCTGTTCACGCTCGGCGACCGCCCCGAGGACCGCTGGCCCGAGGCGCGCGAGTGGCTCGACACGCACGGCTACGACGACACCGTCTCCTACCTGCGGGCGATCTCCATCCGGGTGCTGGAGGAGACCGGCCTGCTGCCGCACCTCAACCCGGGCGTCTGCAGCTGGACCGACTTCCAGCGGCTGAAGCCGGTCTCCGGCAGCATGGGCATGATGCTGGAGACCACGGCCACCCGGCTCTGGTCCGAGCCCGACGGCCCGCACTACGGCTCCCCCGACAAGGAGCCTGCGGTGCGGCTGCGCGCCCTGGAGGACGCCGGGCGCAGCGCGATCCCGTTCACCACCGGCCTGTTGATCGGCATCGGCGAGACCTACGAGGAGCGGGCCGACTCGCTCTTCGCGATCCGCTCGGTGGCCCGCCGCCACCACGGGATCCAGGAAGTGATCATCCAGAACTTCCGGGCCAAGCCGGACACCGCGATGCGGGGCATGCCGGACGCCGAACTGCAGGAGATCGCCGCCTGCATCGCGGTCGCCCGGGTGGTGCTCGGGTCCGGCATGCGGCTCCAGGCGCCGCCGAACCTGCTCGACGGGGAGTACCAGCTGATCATCGGTGCGGGGATCGACGACTGGGGCGGGGTCTCCCCGCTCACCCCGGACCACGTCAACCCCGAGGCGCCGTGGCCGCAGATCGAGGAGCTGGCGGCGCGCACCGCCGAGCAGGGGTACCGGCTGCGCGAGCGGCTGACCGTGTACCCGGAGTTCCTGCGGCGCGGCGAGCCCTGGCTGGACCCGCGGCTGCGCCCGCACGTCGACGGCCTGCTGGCCGAGGGCACCCTGCTGGCCCGCGAGGACGCCCCGGTGGTCGGGCGGCCCTGGCAGGAGCCGGAGCAGCCGGTCACCGGCAGCGGGCGCACCGACCTGCACCGCACCATCGACACCGAGGGCCGCAGCGGCGACCGCCGCGGCGACTTCGACGAGGTCTACGGCGACTGGGCCGAACTGCGCGCCCAGGCCGCCGCGCTGCCCTCACCCGCCACGGCGCCGGCCCCGGAGCGGCTGGCCGGGGACCTGCGGCAGGCGCTGGCGGTCGCCGCCGACGACCCGACCAGGCTGACCGACGAGCAGGCGCTCACCCTGCTGCACGCGGACGGGCCCGGGCTGGACGCGCTCTGCCGGATCGCCGACCAGGTGCGGCAGTCGGCCGTCGGCGACACCGTCACCTACTGCGTGACCCGGAACATCAACTTCACCAACGTCTGCTACACCGGCTGCCGGTTCTGCGCCTTCGCCCAGCGCCGCACCGACGCCGACGCCTACACCCTCTCGCTCGACCAGGTGGCCGACCGGGCCGCCCAGGCCTGGGAGGTGGGCGCCACCGAGGTCTGCATGCAGGGCGGCATCCACCCGGACCTGCCCGGCACCGCCTACTTCGACATCGCCCGCGCGGTGAAGGCCCGGGTGCCGGACATCCACGTGCACGCCTTCTCCCCGATGGAGGTGGTCAACGGCGCCACCAGGACCGGCCTGTCGATCCGCGACTGGCTCACCGCCGCCCGCGAGGCGGGCCTGGACACCATCCCCGGCACCGCCGCCGAGATCCTGGACGACGAGGTCCGCTGGGTGCTGACCAAGGGCAAGCTGCCGGCCGACACCTGGGTCGAGGTCATCACCACCGCGCACGACCTGGGCATCCGCTCCTCGTCCACCATGATGTACGGCCACGTGGACCAGCCGGCGCACTGGCTGGGCCACCTGCGGCTGCTCGCCGAGATCCAGCAACGCACCGGCGGCTTCACCGAGTTCGTCACCCTGCCGTTCATCCACACCAACGCCCCGGTCTACCTGGCCGGCATCGCCCGCCCCGGCCCGACCGCCCGCGACAACCGCGCGGTGACCGCGGTGGCCCGGCTGCTGCTGCACCCGCACATCCCCAACATCCAGACCAGCTGGGTGAAGCTCGGCGCCGAGGGCGCGGCCGAGATGCTCCGCAGCGGCGCCAACGACCTGGGCGGCACCCTGATGGAGGAGACCATCTCCCGGATGGCGGGCTCCTCCTACGGCAGCCACAAGTCCATCCGCGACCTCGAAGCCATCGCCACCGCCGCCGGCCGCCCCGCCCGCCAACGCACCACCACCTACGGCGAGGTGACCGCCGAACGCCGCACCGCCGCCCTCGCCTCCGACGGCCACCTGCCCCGCCTGCTCCCGGTGGTGGAGTAGGGGCGGTGGTGGGATGGGGTCGTGGTGGCGCAGGAGCGAAGAGCGACATCCAAGGTACTGTGGAAGTCATGTCGACGGCCTACGAGGACGTGCCCTTCAGCGAGCTGTTGCACCACCCGGCGGCGACCGCCCGTCGGTTGGAAGCGGTCCGCGCACTGCGGCTGCGCCGCCGTGATGCGGGGGATCTCGCACTGATCCGGGCGGACCAGCTGGAGCAGGACAGTGCGGTGGTCGACTTCACCGCCAGGCTGTTGGCGGGGTTGCTCCGCAGCGAGAACACCGCGGCGTTGCGTGCGGTGCTGCCCGATGCCCTGCCCTGGTCGGTCTTCCTGCCGGAACCCGACGTCGAGTCGATGCTCGACGAGCTGGCCACCACCGCCCGCGGTGCCGCCGCGCTGGAGAACCTGGCCCCGCTCGCCACGCTGCTCACCCAGTGGCGGCACACCGCCGAGATCCATGCCGACCCCGCCCTGTACGCCG
Organism: Kitasatospora sp. LaBMicrA B282; assembly: GCF_050325825.1. Lineage (NCBI taxonomy): Bacteria > Bacillati > Actinomycetota > Actinomycetes > Kitasatosporales > Streptomycetaceae > Kitasatospora > Kitasatospora sp. LaBMicrA B282. Next base: position 20,529 of record NZ_JBNQTI010000003.1, on the reverse strand, counting down.
CCATCACTCGCGAGCCGGAGGGCGACCTCGGGCCGGTGCCGTCGCCGGAGCCATCGCCGGAGCCCGAGGCGGCCGAGTGACCCCCAAGCGCGGTGACCGCGCTGCACCACCCGCGGTCGGTGACGAGTACGAGCTGCGGTTCGCCACCGGTGATGCCGCCACCGGCTGGGAGGACCTGGCCGCCCACGCAGCGGGGAACCTGCGCCGTGCCTTCGACAAGCTGCGCACCAACCCGAACGCTGTGGATCGCTTACGCGGGCACCGGTCACCCTAAGGCCACTGACTGACAGCGCTACGGACCGTCGCCCGCGGCCCCCTCCGCCAGGGCGTCGCCGAGGGGTGTGCGGCGGTAGACCACGCGGCGGCCGACGCGGGTGCGGGTGATCAGGGCGGCCTCGCGCAGGATGGTCAGGTGGGCGCCGATGGTGCCCAGGGAGTGGCCCAGTTCGGCGGCGAGTTCGCTGGTGGTGGCGGGGTGGGCCAGGTCGCGCAGGACGGTGGCGCGGACCGGGCCGAGCAGGCGGTCCAGGGCGTGCGGCGGGCGGTCGGCGGCGGGGGAGTCGGCCACCCCGCGGGCCGGGTAGACCTGGGCGTAGCGGCCGTCCGGGCCGACGCAGAGCCAGGTGCCGGTGGCGACGGTGACCGGGACGAAGAGCATGCCGTCCTCGCCCACCACGAAGTCCGGCCCGGGCTGGTTGCTGAACCTGATCGCGTCCGCCCCCACCCAGGAGCTGCGCCGGCTCATCCGGTGCAGCGCGCCGGGCCAGCCGTAGGCGGCCAGCAGGCCGGCCCGGTAGGTGACGTCGCGCTCCAGCATGGCCCGCCGGCGCGGCCACTCGGGTGCCACGAACCGGTCCCAGACCGTCCGCAGCAACTCCGCCGTGCGCGGCCCGTACCCGCCGCCGGTCAGCCAGTCCAGCTCGTGCCGCTGCCAGCTGCGGGCCACCGACCGCGCCAGCTGGGCCCGCACCCCCTCGTCCGACTCCTGCTCCACCAGCGGGAGTTCGTCGGCGAGCCGGGTGCGCATGCCGCCGGCCGGCGGGTGCACCAGGTAGTCCGGCAGCCACTTGGTGCTGGAGACCAGCCGGGCCAGGCCGCGGTGGAACGGGTCGGCGGCCAGCAGCTCGGTGAAGGCCGGCCGGCTGCCGGCGTGCCAGGCGGCGAACCAGGGCTCGGGCACGGGCCGGCTCAGCGCGATCAGGGTGCCCAGCGTCTCGGCGAGCGGGGAGAGCGCGAACCGGGACCGGGACAGCGCGAGCGGGGAGAGCCGGAGCAGGACCATCCGTTGCCGCCACCTTTCGCGTCCAGACGAAACGATAGTCCGTCGCGACCGGTTGCCGAAGGCTCTGCCCAATGCGCCCCTCTTCGCTCGCGTCCCCCGGCTTCCGCTGGTTCTTCACCGGTCAGTCGATCTCGCTGCTGGGCAGTTCGCTGGCCCCCGTGGCCCTCACCTTCGCCGTGCTGGACGCCTCCGGGCGGACCGGTGACCTCGGCGTGGTGCTGACCGCCCGGATGGTGCCGATGCTGGCCTTCCTGCTGGTCGGCGGCGCCACCGCCGACCGCTTCCCGCGCCGCACCGTGCTGGTGGCCGCCAACCTGGGCTCGGCGCTCACCCAGGGCGCGGTGGCCGCGCTGCTGCTGACCGGCCACTACGCGCTGCTCGCGGTGGCCACCCTGGAGTTCCTCAACGGTGTGCTCGCCGCCTTCAGCACCCCGGCGCTGCGCGGTGTGGTGCCGCAACTGGTCGCCCCCGAGCTGTTGCAACGGGCCAACGCGCTGCTCGGCTCGGCCCGGAACGCCACCAAGGTGCTGGGGCCGAGCCTGGCCGGGCTGTTGGTGGTGGCCGTCGGCGGCGGGTGGGCGATCGGCGGCGACGCGCTCAGCTACCTGCTGGCGGCCGGCTGCCTGCTGCGGGTACCGGTGGCGGGTGCGCCGGGTGGGGGCGCTGGGGGACATGCCGCTGGGGGCCATGGCGCGTTGCTCGCCGACATCCGTGCCGGCTGGGCCGAGTTCCGCCGGATCCGCTGGGTCTGGCTGAGCGCCTGGGCCTTCTTCGTGCTCAACCTCGCGCAGACCGGGACCTGGCAGATCCTCGCCCCGCTGCTCACCCGCCAGCGCGCCGGCACCGCGGCCTGGGGCCTGCTGCTGAGCGTGCGGGGTGCGGGTCTGCTGCTGACCAGCGTGCTGCTCTACCGCCTGGTGCTGCGCCGCCTGCTGCGGGCGGGCCAGCTGGCCTGCGTGCTGAGCCCGCTGCCGCTGCTGGCGCTCGGCGCAGGCCTGGGCATGCCCTGGCTGCTCGCCGCCGCCCTGCTCTCCGGGCTGGGCTCCGCGGCCGCCGCGATCGCCTGGGACACCTCGCTGCAGGAGCACGTCCCCGGGCACGCGCTGGCCCGGGTCGGCGCCTGCAACGACCTGCTCAGCTACCTGCCGATCCCGCTCGGCCAGCTCGCGGTCGGCCCGCTGGCCCACGCCTTCGGCGCGGCCCGGGTCACCGGCGCGGCCGGCCTGCTCGCCATGGCGGCAGCCCTCGCGCCGCTGGCCCTGCCGGCGGTGCGCCGGCTGCCGCACGCCACGCCGGGCGGGGCCGAGGCCGAGGCGGTCGGGGTGCCGGCCTAGACCAGCACCCTCAGACCATCAGCGACACCTGGTGGATCTCGTCGGCCTTGTGGCCGGCCCGCTCGTGCACCCGCTGGACCGCGGCCGGGGACGGCGCCTCGGAGAGGCAGTAGACCGTCCCGGAGTCCGGGTCGGCCCAGGCCTGCCTGAAGTGCACGTTCTCGCTCGCCTCGATCGCCTGGTCCGCCCGGTGGGCGGCGGCCAGCTGGTCCGCCGTGATGCCGGTCATCCCGTGGTGGACGTCCATGAACAGGGGCATCGTCCTCGCACCTCCGTCGGCGCGTCGTTGCTTCGCCTGCTTCCAGGATGACCCGCCGCCGCCCCGGGTGCGCGGGGGCCGGGGCTCGTGCCGCCTCCCCGTCCGCTACCCCAGGCCGCCGGTCGCGCGCAGGTTCTGGCCGGTCACCCAGCGCCCGTCCGGCCCGGCCAGGAAGCCCACCACGTCGGCGATGTCGGCCGGCTCGCCGAGCCGGCCGAGCGGGGTCATGGCCGGGATGGCCGCCAGGATCTCGTCCGTGTTGGCCCCGCGCAGCATCTCGGTGTCGGTGGCGCCCGGCGAGAGGGTGTTCACCGTGATGCCGCGCCCGCCCAGCTCCTTCGCGGCCACCGCGGACAGCTGCTCCAGCGCACCCTTGCCGGCCACGTACGTGCCGACCTTGGGGCTGGGGTGCGCGGTGGTGGCGCTGGAGACGTTGACGATCCGGCCGCCGTCGCGCATCCGCCGCGCGGCGTACCGCATGGTCAGGAACGGCGCCCGGGCGTTGACCGCCAGCATGTGGTCGAAGTCCGCCGGATCGGTGTCGGCCAGCGCGGTCAGCCTGCGGATCACGGCGGCGTTGTTGACCAGGATGTCCAGGCCGCCGAGCAGCCCCTCGGCCTCGGTCATCAACTCCTCGGCGGCGTCCGGCTCGGCGAGGTCGTACTGCAGCGCCCACACCGTGCCACCGGCGGCCTGCACCGCCTGCACCGTCTCCTCGGCCGCGGCCTTGTTGCCGCCGTACCCGAAGACCACGGCCGCCCCGTCCCGGGCCAGCCGCTGCACGATCGCCCGCCCGATGCCCCGCGAGCCACCGGTCACCACGGCGGCCTTGCCTGCGAGCACTGACATGAGGTCCTCCCCCTGTTCAAGGTGCGGCCGTCCGTTCGGCCGCGGAGGCACTCCTTCCCACTTTGGATGCCGTGGCCACATCAACTCTCGAACGAGGTAGCGATGGTGGCGACCGTCGCCCGCATCGCCGCCCGCGCACTCGCGGCCCCGCGCGCCGTCGCCTCGTGGCCCCCGCCGAGCGGCAGCAACGGTGCGCCCCGCCCCGCGCACGCGCCGCACCGGCCGGGGCGCGGCAGCGGATCGCGACACTCCACGCACTCGTGGAGCGCGGCCCGCTCGGTCGGCCCGTCCACCTGCTCCGGCGGCATCTTGCGCTGCAACCGGCTCCGGATCAGCCCCATCGGCGAGTCCAACACCGCGGGCAGGCCCGTCAGCAACGCCTGGCCGAGCTCGGCGAGCGAGCTGCCGCGCCGCAGCCAGTCGGCCACCAGCGGGGCCAGCTTCCACGCCTCCGCCTCGCCGAGCCGCAACCGCCGTTCCGGCCGGATCACCCGGTACAGCGCCGCCACCGCCTCCCGCAGCACCGGGTCCACCGGACGGGTGGGGCGGGGGGTGGGTGCTGTCTCCCGGGTCTCTCTCTTTTGGGCGACAGGCGATCCGGGTCTTGGCACACCGGGTCCCAGCATCACGGGATCCGGCGCCACCTGCTGCGGAGTGTCGAAGACGTGCACCTCGGAGCGGAGCGTGCCGTCGGCCTGGCGGACTTTGAGGACCCAGTAATAGCCGTGCCGCTTGAGCTCGTTGAGCGCCCGGGCCACCGCCGTCCGCCCCTGCGGACTGGAGTCGGCCATCCGCCGCCCGTCCTCCCGCCACCCGGCAGGCCGCGAGAGCAGGTCGACCAGCAGACCGCGCGCACTGTAGCTCAGCAACCGGTTCTGCAGAAGCTGGTTGGGCAATACCGCAAACCCGCGCGCGGGCGCGCTAAGGTGAATGTGCATCAGAGGGCCTGTTTCCCTTGGGTGCCACGCCCCGGGGTGTTCCAGCACCGCCGGGGTCAACACTTTTCCGTTGACGTTCCAGCCGGACCGTAGCACCCCAACTACCCTGCGCCACCACCCATTCACCCGATCGGATTGCCGCGGGGGGCGCACACCACCTCACGCGCGCTCTGAGGGCGAACCCGCCGGATCGACGCGCTGGTCAGATGAGCGATCCGACAGGGCTGGCAGCCCGGTGACCGACCCAGAACGCGGCGGCGGCCAGCTGCCTTGGCCATCGGTCGCGGGGCAGTGTGGCATCGTGACCGGGACATCCGGGCCGGTAGGCCTCAGCCCGGGTGTGCTGGTATGGGTACTGGTGGTCCGGGAGCCAGGCGGTCCTGGCGAGTACGTGCAGCGGCACGTCCCCTGGTTCCGGTGACCACGAGATCTTGAAGGGTTCCTCGATAGGGGTCGGGTGCGATGGGCGTCACGCTGGGCGTGGTGGTGCTGACGATGGGCGACCGGCAGAAGGAGCTGCATGCGCTCCTGCAGTCGGTGGCGGCGCAGGAAGCCCAGGAGGGCGAGAGCGTCAAGACCGTGGTGCTCGGGCAGGGGGTGAAGCTCCCGGAGCTGCCGACCTGGGTGGATGCCGTAGAACTCCCCGAGAACCTCGGCATCCCCGGCGGCCGGAACGCGGGCGTCGAGCAGTTGCGGAAAGTCGGTGACATCGACGTTCTGGTAGTGCTCGACGACGACGGGCTTCTTCCCCAAACCGACACCTTCCGGCTGATCCGCGAGGCCTTCGAACAGAACCCGCGCCTCGGGGTGGTGAGCTTCCGGATCGCAGACGAGACCGGGTTCACCCAGCGCAGGCACGTTCCCCGGTTCGGCTCCTCGGACCCGCTGCGATCCGGTGAGGTCACCACCTTCCTGGGCGGCGGTCACGCCATCCGGATGAGCGCGATCGACCAGGTCGGCGACTTCCCGGCGGCGTTCTTCTACGCGCACGAGGAGACCGACTTCGCCTGGCGGGCGCTGGATGCCGGCTGGGAGATCCACTACCGGGCCGACATGGTGCTCCAGCACCCCCGAACCGACCCGGCCCGGCACACCACCTATTACCGGCTGACGGCCCGCAATCGAGTGTGGCTGGCCAAGCGACATCTGCCCGCCGTCCTGGTGCCGATCTACCTCACCTCCTGGGCGCTGTACACGCTGGTCCGCCGGCCGCCGCTGTCCGGGCTCAAGGCGTGGTGGTCCGGCTTCTTCGAGGGCGTTCGGTCGCCCTGCCCACCGCGTCGGCCGATGCTGTGGAGCACGGTCTGGCGGATGACGCGGCTGGGCCGGCCGCCGGTCATCTGACAGCCGGCCAGTGCACCGAGAATCAGGCCCAGATGGTATGTAAGGCGTCGAGCACGCGCTGCACGTCCGTGCTGGTCATCGCCGGGTAGCACGGCAGGGACAGTTGCCGGGCTGCGATCTGCTCGGTGACGGGCAGGTGGCAGTCCACGTACCGGTATGCAGCGAGTCGATGCACTGGCTTGAAGTGCACGCTGGTGCCGATGCCGTAGGTGTCGCGGAGCCGGGCGGCCACGATGTCCCGGGTCCGGCCCCCGACCGGTTCGATCAGGACGGGGTAGAGGAACCAACCGTGCCGGACTCCGTCCAGGACGGTCGGCAGCCGCAGCCCCGGAAGCCCGGCGAGGGACCGGTCGTAGGAGCCGGCGATCAGGGTCCGGCGCGCGGTGAACTCCGGCAGCTTCCGGAACTGCTGGATACCGACCGCGGCCGTGATGTCCGGCATCGTGTACTTCAGGCCCGGCACGGTGACCTCGTATTCGGCGGTCCGGTGCTTGCCGTGCCGTTGCCAGACGGACGAGTCGATGCCGTGCCGGCCCAGGAGGCGGGCCGTCTGGACGAGGTCCGCGCGGCCGACGATCATCCCGCCTTCACCGGTGGTCATGACCTTGTTCGCGTAGAAGGAGAACACCGCCAGGTCGCCGACACTGCCCGCCCGCAGGTCGTCGCGCGAGGCGTGCAGAGCATGGGCGGCGTCCTCGATCAGCACCAGGCCGTGGTCGTCAGCGATTTTGCGGAATGCCCGGAGGTCGCAGGGTTGGCCGCCGTAGTGCATGACCACGATGGCCTTCGTCCTTGAGGTGACCGCTTGCTCGGCAGCGTTGGGGGTGATGGTGAAGGTGACGGGATCGACCTCGGTGAACACCGGCGTGCCGCCGCAGTGGACGATGGCGTTCGGGGCCGCGCAGAAAGTCAGACTCGGGGTGATCACCTCGTCGCCCGGCTCGACCCCGGCCGCCAGGAGGGCGAGATGTAGAGCGGCCGTGCACGAGGAGACGGCGAACGCGTCCTCGACACCGAGCTCGGACCGCATGGCTTCCTCGAACCGGGTCGCCTTCGGGCCGTGGGTGAGCCAGCCCGAGCGCAGGGTGTCCAGGACCTCGGCTTCCTCCTCCTGCCCGAGGGAAGGCCGGTTCCACGGGAGGAACGGGACGCTGGTCGTCACTGTTTCTTCCACGCGTCGGCGTATTCGGCGTGGTACCGCTGGCAGGCCGGGGTACGCAGGCTCCGCACCTTGCCGGCGGTGACGGCGTCCAGCAGGCCTCGGTGGTTGTCGTACTGGGGCTCGTTCGGGTCCGTGATCCTGTGGCTCACGAGGAGATCGGCGATCTCCTGCACACCGTCCTTGAGAGTGGTGGAGCACGCCCCGGGAATGTGCTGCTGGAGCCGGGCGAAGCTCACCCGGTAGTCGCGGGCGTCGGCTTCGTCCCGCTCCGGCCCCAGCTGGATCTTCGAACCGGGCACGATGGCGGCCACGGTCTCGGCGATGTCGGCGATGGTGCGGTTCTCCTGGTCGCTGCCGACGTTCCATTTCCCGGACAGGTGGCGCTCCAGGACGTCGGCGAGCACCCTGACGACGTCGCCGACGTGGACGAGGGGCCGGCGCTGCGAGCCGCCGTTGAGCGGGATGCGCCCGGTGGCGACGGCGCGCGACGTCATGGAGTTGACCACGGAGTCCAGACGCTGGCGGGGTGAGGAGCCGTGGACGGTCGCCAGCCGAAGGCTCGTCAACCCGGTGGCTCCGGCGAGTACGTCGGGCAGGCGCCGTTCGGCGAGGACCTTGGTCCGAGCGTAGATCCCCAGCGGGTTGGGTTCGGTGTCCTCGTCCACGGTGCCTTCGTGCTTGCCGTAGACGCTGCACGAGGAGAAGAAGACGTACTGGCCGACGCCGGCACCGGCGGCTGTCTCGGCGGCGAGCAGCGGGGCGGCGTAGTTGAGCTCGACGGCCAACTCCTCGTCCAGCTGGCAGGCGGGTTCACCCACGATCCCACCGAGGTGCACGACGGCGTCCGCGCCGTCGCAGACCCGGGCCAGCAGGTCTGGGTCGCGCAGATCCCCGTTGATGAACGAAGCGGCGCTGGGCAGGAGCCGGCCCGGGTCGTCCCCGCGGTTGTAGATCAGGCCGTCCACGATGGTGACGTGGTGGCCGAGCGATACGAGGTGGTGCGACGCGGCGGAGCCGATGTAGCCGGCCCCGCCGAGCAGTACGACGCGCATGGAAGTGGTCCTTTCGTTCAGGCGGCCAGGGGAGTGGCCCGGCAGGCGAACCAGTCCGGGACGGCGTCCGGCGTGGCCTTGAGCCAGTGCACGTAGCGGTCGACGCCCTCGGCGAGGGTGATGGTCGGACGCCAGCCGAGCAGGTCCGTCGCCCTGCGGGTGTCGGCACAGCCTCCGCGCGGGTCGCCCTCGGGCATCGGAGTCTCGACGAGTGTGGCGTCGGGGTAGTGGGCGGCTATCAGGTCGGCAATCTCGCGGACCGACGACGGGTTGCCGGTACCGATGTTGACGGTCTGCCCGGCGGTCTGGTCCGCGACGAGGGCGAGGACGGTGGCGTGTGCGATGTCCTCGACGTGGACCATGTCGCGCACCTGTCGGCCGCCACCGTTGAGCCGCATCGGCCGGCCCGTGTGGGCGGCCATGGCCAGCCACGGGACCATCCAGGAGTGCGAGCCGGGCTTGGGGATCTGCGGGTCGCCGTAGACCGAGAAGTACCGGACGATCGAGAACTCGGTGCCGCCACCGCCGAGCATCAGGCGCACCTGGTGCTCGCCCCACACCTTGGTGTTGGCGTAGACCGAGATCGGGGTCAGCGGCTGATCCTCGCTGAACCGCGACACGCCGTCCTCGGTAGGAGCGCCGTCGCCGTAGACGGATGCGGACGACACGAACACCAGGCGCCTCACCTGCGAGTCCGCCACTGCGTCCAGGACGGTCTGGGTGCCGTGGACGTTCGCGGCGAACGCGATGTCGGGCCGGCGGGTGCAGGCGGCGACATCGGCGTACGCGGCGGCGTGGATCACGTAGTCGGCACGGCCGGTGAGCCATTTCACGGTGGCCCTTTCGCGAACGTCGCCGAGGACGACCTGGGCGCTGTTGCGGTCCACCTGGAACAGGTCCCGCACCGGATGCGGGTAGGCGTCGAACCGGTCAAGCACGATCGGCGTGGCGCCGCAGGCGGCGAGTTGGGCGACGACGCGGCTGCCGACCAGGCCGCCGCCTCCGGTGACCAGCACGCCGGCCCCGGCCAGTTCACGCAGGCGCGGATCGGAGTACACGTCAGCCATGACGAATCGACCTCCTCTGAAGTGCGGGTTTGTGCAATCAGTGAACAGTCGGCCAGCTGGCGGCGGTACGGTGGTGGCTCACCCATCCCGTTCAATCTGTTCAAGATCCGTTCCGGGGGCGTGAGGTGACTGGTCGTAGGGAGCCCAATAGGCGGCTGGCCGCCGTCATCGAGGAATCCGGGTGCACGTACGAGGTGTTGGCCAAGGGGGTGCGCGCTGTCGCAGCGGAGGCCGGCGAGACGCTGCACACCTCTCGATCGGCTGTGCACTCCTGGGTCACGGGAGGCACTCCAACTGGCAAAACGCCGGCATACATTGCCGAAGCCCTGACCAGAATGGCGAAGCGGAGGGTGACGCCCTCCGAGATCGGTCTAGGCTTCGACGCAATCGGGGAGGCCATGGCCCCGGATTTCCTGGCCACCGCTTCCGATCTCGGGAGACTCGTCATGTTCCATCGCCGTGACTTCCTTGCCCTCGCGTTCGCCACCGCCTCCGTCGGGCTCCCGCTCGCCTACGACCACCAGGCCGCCGCCGCAACACTGCGAGTGATGAAGAGCGGTCGCAGAGCCGGCGCCGACGAGGTGGCCACCGTCCGGCAGCACACCGAGATGTTCAGGACCGCTGATGACAAGCTCGGTGGTGGCCACGGGCTGACCACCGTGTCGTCCTACCTTGCCGACGCAGTCGTGCCGATGCTTTATGCAACCTTCCCTTCGGAGACGGTGCGGATGGACGCCTTCGGGGCGGCGGCTGAGTTGGCGACTCTGGTGGGATGGAAGTGCCACGATCTCGGCCGCGAGGGTGCAGCACAGAGGTTCTACCTCCTTGCCTACCAGCTCGGTTGCGAGTCCGATCCCGCAGGCCACGGGGCGTGGATGATGCGAGCCCTCACTCATCAGGCCCTCGACCTGAACCAGACCACGCACTGCGTCGAACTGGCCGAGGCTGCGCTGTCACGGGCCCAGGGGAAGGTGGATCGGAAGACTGAGGCGCTGCTGCTGGTCACCGCCGCTCGGGCGTACGGAGCGAGCGGCCAGGGCAGCAGCGCTGCCGGGGCGCTCCTGGCGGCCGAGGATGCCATGCTCGCCGGCGATGACGGCCTTCCCTCGTACGCTGCCGCCTCCGGTCCGGTCGCAGCCACCGTGGCGTCACACACGGGCAGGACCCTGACCGAGATGAAGGACCACCGGGCCGCCGAACGGCACTACCGTGCGGCGCTGGCGGGCCGGGCCCCGGAGGCCTACCAGCGGGTTCGTGGTCTGACCATCGCCAACCTTGCCAAGTCCGTGGCCGCCCAACACCGCCACGAGGAGGCCGTGATTCTGTGGAACCAGTGCCTGGACCTCATGGACGGCGTGGCGTCCGACCGGAACCAGAAGGAGCTGAAGACGGTCCGCTCGACCATGGCCGTCTACAGCAGGCGAGGAATCCCCGGCGCCCCTGAACTCGCCCGGCGAGCCGCTGAGCTCGCATCCTCGTGAGTGTGACCAACCGGGCTGTTCGATGACTCGCCGATCCGCCAGGAAAAACTCGCGAATGGCCGTCTCGTGGGAACTCTGCGGCTATCCCGCTCGTTATCAATATGGGTAATTCGCCCGATAATTAACACTCTGGGCTGATTCCCAATCCTGTGATTTACTCCCCGGCATGACTTCCCAGATGATCTCCTCCCTGCCCTCCGCATCCGCCGCCGGTACCTGGCAGCTCGGTGACCTGACCGTCAATCGGCTCGGGTTCGGGGCCATGCGGCTCACCGGGACCGGGCCGTTCGACATCGGGGTGCCGCGGGACCGGGGGCAGTCGATCGCCGTGGTGCGGCGGGCCGTTGAGCTCGGGGTGAATCACGTCGACACCGCCGCCTTCTACTTCTCCGCGCTCCGCTCCGCGAACGAGCTCATCAACTCCGCGCTCTCGTCCGGTGCCGACGACGTGGTGGTCACCACCAAGGTGGGGCCGGGGCGGCAGGCGGACGGTGAGTGGTGGTGGGCGGAGCCGGCGCAGCTGCGGGGGCAGGTGGAGGAGAACCTGCGGCAGCTCGGGCGGGACCGGCTGGACGTGGTGAACCTGCGGATCAAGGGCAAGGCCGTCGAGCCGATGCTCGAGCGGTTCGCCGCGCTCGCCGAACTCCGTGAGGCCGGGCTGATCCGGCACCTGGGTCTGTCCAACGTGTCGGTCGAGCAGTTGGCGGCGGCCCGGGAGGTGGCGCCGGTGGTCTGCGTGCAGAACCGGTTCGGGGTCGGGGCCACGGTCGAGCAGCGGGCGGTGCTGCACGCCTGCGGGGAGGCGGGCATCGCGTTCGTGCCGTTCTTCGCGATCGCGGGTCAGGGCCGGGAGGAGGGTCCGGCGGCGGCCGAGGAGCTGGCGGTCACCGAGATCGCCGCGGCCCACGAGGCGTCCGCGGCCCAGGTGCGGCTCGCCTGGACGCTGGCGCAGGGCCCGCACGTGCTGGCGATCCCCGGCACCGGCAACCCGGAGCACCTGGTGCAGAACGTCGCGGCCGGTGCGCTGCGGCTGAGCGAGGCCGAGCTGGCCCGGCTGGACGCGATCTGAGGCTGGCGTTGACGTCGGGGTCAAGGTCTACCGTCGAGGGGAGCGAGCGGGCAGGAGGAGACGCCATGCGGATCGGCGAACTGGCGGAGCGCGCGGGGACCACCACCCGCACCCTGCGCTACTACGAGTCGCGCGGGCTGCTCACCGCCCGGCGCAGCGGCAACGGCTACCGGGCGTACGGCGAGGAGGACCTGCGGCTGGTCCGGCAGATCCGGCTGCTGCAGGACTTCGGCTTCGAGCTGGAGGACACCCGCCCGTTCGTGGAGTGCCTGCAGGCGGGGCACCCCGAAGGCGACGCCTGCCCGGCCTCGCTGGAGGTGTACCGGCGCAAGCTCGCCGAGCTGGACGCGGTGCTGGCCCGGCTGGGTGAGGTGCGCGAGCAGGTGGCGGGGCAGCTGGCCCGCGCCGAGCTGGCGGCCGACAGCGCCCGGACGGCGCCGCGCTGCGAGTGGACCGCAGGACAGACCGATGACGAGGACGACTGGGAGGGCCGATAGATGGCGGACGGCTTGACGATGGTGACGGACGAGACCTTCCGCGCCGAGGTGCTGGAGTCCGACCGGCCGGTGCTGGTGGACTTCACCGCCGACTGGTGCCCGCCGTGCCGGATGGTGGCGCCGGTGCTGGCCGCGGTGGCCGTCGAGGAGGCCGACCGCCTCAAGGTGGTCGCGCTCGACGTGGACCTCAATCCGGAGACCCAGGCCGCCTACGGGGTGCTCTCGATGCCGACCCTGGTGGTCTTCAAGAACGGTGAGCCGGTGAAGTCGATGGTCGGCGCCCGGGCCAAGGCCAGGCTGCTGCGCGAGCTGGCTGACGTGATCTGACGTACGGACGTCGGCCGGGCCAGTTGTCGAGACGGCCGTTGAGACGGTCGTTGAGACGCCTGACGGGATGGCACGCGCTGCCGCGGCGCGCGGGAAATGGCCTTGCGCCGTCCCGCGCGCCGTCCCTATCCTCCTGATCAACGCGACGAAGGAGACGAGTAACCGCGGGATTCCGCGAGCCGAGAGAGCCGCCGGCAGCTGTGAAGGCGGTCTCGTGCCCCACGGTGAAGACACTCCGGAGCGTAGCGCTGGACAAGAGGCCGACACGGTGCCCGAAAGGTGCCGGAGGTCGGCGAAAGTGCGGTGGCACCGCGAGTCACCCTTCTCGCCCGCACTCCCAAGGGATCAGCCGAGGTCCGTGGAGGACTGCGATGATCCACCCGACGAGCCACCCCGAGACGAGCCACCCGACGCCCCGCCCGGCCGGGCGCAGCAGCCGTACGCCGGTGGCCGAACTCCCCGAGCACATCGGCGAGACCGTGACGGTCGCCGGTTTCGTGCACACCCTGCGCCTGCAGAGCACCATGCAGTTCGTGCTGGTCCGCGACCGGAGCGGCACCGTCCAGGTGACCCACCGCCGGGGCGAGGACGAGCTGACCGCACTGCTGGACGGCCTGAGCACCGAGTCCGCCGTGCGGATCACCGGCACCGTGGTGGCCAACCCGGTGGTCAAGCTGGGCGGTCTGGAGCTGCTGCCGACCGCCGTCGAGGTGCTGAACAAGGCCGCCGCGCCGCTGCCGATCGACGAGCACTCGGGGCCCGAACCCCGGCTGGACTGGCGCTTCCTGGACATCCGCCGGCGCCCGGCGGCCCAGCTGCTGTTCGCGGTGCAGACCACGCTGGAAGCGGGGATGCGGGAGTACGCGTACGCCGCCGGCTGCACCGAGATGCACACCCCGAAGCTGATGGGCACCGCCTCCGAGTCCGGCGCCGAGGTCTTCGAGCTCGGGTACTTCGGCGGGCAGGCCTACCTGGCCCAGTCGCCGCAGTTCTACAAGCAGATGGCGATCGCGAGCGGCATCGACGGGGTCTTCGAGGTCGGCCCGGTCTTCCGCGCCGAGCCCTCGTACACCTCCCGGCACGCCACCGAGTTCACCGGGGTGGACGTGGAGCTGGCCTGGACCGCCGACGCCGAGGAGGTGCAGCGGTTCGAGGAGGGCATGATCGCGCACGCCCTGGGCCTGGTGGCCGAGCGGCACGGCGCGGCGATCCGCGAGCAGTTCGGGGTCGAGGTGACGGTGCCGAGCACGCCGTTCCCGCGGGTGACGATGGCCGAGGCGCAGCGGATCCTCCGCAGCGAGCTGGGCTGGGACCCGGAGGGCGCCAAGGCCGACCTGGACCCGGAGGGCGAGCGGGCGCTCAGCGAGTACTTCCGGGAGCGGACCGGGCACGAGTTCCTCTTCGTCACGCACTACCCGAGCAGCGTGCGCCCGTTCTACCACGCCCGACCGGCCGACCGGCCCGACCTGACGCTCAGCTTCGACCTGCTGTGGAAGGGACTGGAGGTCACCACCGGTGCCCAGCGCGAGCACCGCTACGAGGTGCTGGTCGAGCAGGCGGCGGAGAAGGGCATGCGGACCGAGCCGCTGTCCGACTACCTGAACTGCTTCCGCTACGGCTGCCCGCCGCACGGCGGCTTCGGGATGGGCCTGGGCCGGATGCTGATGGTGCTGCTCGGGCTGGGCTCGCTGCGGGAGGCGGTCTTCCTGTTCCGTGGGCCGAACCGGCTGACGCCGTGAGGGAGAAGTCGGTCGGTGGCGTGACGGAGGGGCGGTAAGTCGCGCGACGGGAGTCAAGGCGATGGAATCGCGATGACAGCTGACAGATTTCAGAATCTGTCAGCTGTCATCGGTTATCGCGGGATTGTCATCGGGAGACTGTCGTCGCCCCGACGCGCTCAGTCCACCAGCAGCTGCCGCTTGAGCTCGCGCAGGTCGTGCCGGTCCAGGCCGAGACCGTTCTTCAGGTAACCGTCGAACGAGCCGAAGTCCTTGGTGACCTCGGCGAAGCCGGCGTTCAGGTACTCGGGCCGGACGTCCAGCAGCGGCTTGTAGACCGCCTGGTAGGCGGGCGGCAGCTGGGCCAGGGTGGCGGCGTTGACCTGCGCCCGGTAGGTGTTGCTGGCGAGGTAGTCGCCCATCACGGTGTCGCTCGGCACGCCCAGCGCGGTGAGCAGCACGGCGCTCGCCCAGCCGGTGCGGTCCTTGCCGGCGGTGCAGTGGTACAGCACGCTCCCGTCGGCGTTCCCGCCGTCCCCGCCGTTCCCGCCGTCGCCGCCGTCCCCGCCGTCGCCGTCGCGCTCGACCAGCGCGGTGAAGACCGCGTGGTACGCCGACTTGGCGGACGGCGCGGCGACCATGGTCCGCTCGGCGTCCTCCATCGCCTGCACCGCGGCGGCCGGGGTGGTGACGTCGAACGCCCCGGTGCCCGCAACGCCGAGCACGTTCTCGCTGTACTCCGTGGCGCCGGCCGGCAGCCGGTCGGGCGCCGCCTGCTGCTCGCCGGGCGTGCGCAGGTCGTAGACCTGGGCGATGCCCAGCCGCTGGAGCTTGGCCAGGTCGGCGGCGGAGAGCTTGGAGAGGTCGCCCGAGCGGTAGACCGAGCCCATCCTCACCCAGTGGCCGTCGGTGGTGCGGTAACCGCCGGCGTCGCGGAAGTTGGGGGCCGAGGCGAGGTGCAGGTCGCGGTCGGCGATGGTCAGCGGGTCGCCGTGGTCCGGGACCAGCTCGAAGTACCAGCGGTCGGCGGCCGGCACGGTGACCGAGACGGTGGCCGCGCCGGCGGCCCGGGCGACCGGCTTGCGCAGCGCGATGCGGTCCTGGTCCTGGCCGGCGTAGACGGTGACGTGGTGCACGCCGGGGGCGGTCCAGGTCAGGGTGAAGGAGCCGTCGGCCTGCTGGGTGGCGGTGGCCGCGGTGAACGGGATGCCGTGCGCGTGGTGGTGGCCGTCGGCCAGGGCCGGGGCGGCGGTGCCGAGGGCGAGGGCGCTGGTCAGGGCGGCGGCGCCGGCCAGCAGGCGGGGGGAAGTCAGCATGCCGGGAGGCTAGGCGTGCCAAAGTGGCACGCCGTGACACTTCAATGGCCGATCGGCAACAAGTTGTTGAAGAGAAGGTGTTCGACCGGGTCCCGACCGAAACAGCCGGGACCCCGGTCGAAACCCCCCGAAGCGTCGCCACCCGCCGTCGGGACGAACTACAGTGCCCACCGGCGTCGGGGGGAGGCCCCGCGCGCGGGTCCTGTCGTCCAGTGAAAGGCCGTCATCGGTGATACCCCTGTGGTCGCGCGCCCAGCAGCAGGACTACCGCAGTCGGGTCCGCGGCTGCCTGCTCGGCGGGGCGATCGGCGACGCGCTCGGCGCCGGCGTCGAGTTCGACAGCCTCGACAAGATCCGGGCCGACCACGGACCCGACGGAGTGACCGGCTACGTCCCGGCCTACGGCAAGCGCGGCGCGGTCACCGACGACACCCAGATGACCCTCTTCACGGTCGACGGCCTGATCCGCGCCCACGTCCGGCAGGGCACCGGCGGCTGGCACCCGCCCACCGACGTGCACCAGGCCTACCTGCGCTGGGCCGCCACCCAGCGCGACTGGGGCCCGGACGAGCGGCGCCGGGACCTCGGCTGGCTGGGCCGCGAGGAGTGGCTCTACGCCCGGCGGGCGCCCGGCTCGGCCTGCCTGTCCGGCCTCTCCGGCCCGGACGCGGACCGGCTCGGCACCCTGGAGGCGCCGAAGAACCCGCACTCCAAGGGCTGCGGCACGGTGATGCGGGCGGCGCCGTTCGGCCTGCTGCTCGGCTGGGAGCCCGGCCTGGTCCTCCAGCTGGCCATCGAGTGCTCGGTGCTGACCCACGGCCACCCCACCGGCTACCTCTCCGCCGGGGCACTGGCGGTGATCGTCCACTCGGTGCTGCGCGGAGCCACCGTGGAGGAGGGGGTCGAGCTGGCGCTCGGGCTGCTCGCCGAGCGGCCCGGCCACCAGGAGACCACCGCGGCGCTGCGCGCGGCGGTGGCCGCGGTGCGGGCCGGGGAGCCGTCGTCGGAGCGGGTCGCCGCGCTGGGGGAGGGCTGGGTCGCGGAGGAGGCGCTGGCGATCGGGGTGTACTGCGCCCTGGTGGCCGAGGACGTCCGGGCCGGGCTGCTGCTCGCCGTCAACCACTCGGGCGACAGCGACTCCACGGGCACGGTCTGCGGGAACCTGCTCGGCGCGCTGCACGGGGAGACGGCGCTGCCGGCCGACTGGGTCGCCGAACTGGAGGGCCGCGGCACCCTGCTGCAACTGGCCGACGACCTGGTGCTGGAGCTCAGCCACGGTGCCGAACTGCACGGCCCGACGGCCGGCCCGGCCTGGCGCGAGCGCTACCCGGTGGGGTGAGACCGCGGCTCCGGTGCCGGAGCCGGTGCCCCGGGTCCAGAGCCGGTCCGCCCCGGCTCCGGTCGTGGCGAGCGCTCCCGACAGGCCAGTGGCCGGGACTCAGAGCACGCCGAACGCCCCGCGCCCGGTGGCGGCGGCGAAGGCCAGCCAGGCCGCCGGGGAGAAGTGCAGCTGCGGCCCGGACGGGTCCTTGGAGTCCCGGACCGCGACGGTGGCGGGCAGCGGCACCGCGACCTCCACGCAGGCGCCGTTCCCCCCGCTGTGGCTGCTCTTGCGCCACGCCGGGTCAACGGTCAGCAGCAGGCCGGCAGTCGAACCCGGAACAGCGGTCGAACCCGGCTCAGCAGTCAAGTTCTGGGGGCTCATTCTCGTATACCTCCGCATAGGTGGTGATCAGGGACCTCGACTCGGCGACACCGAACGCCGCCGCCCGCAGGTGGTCGTAGAGACCGGTATAGCGGCGGACGTCGCTCTCCTTCTCCAGGTAGAGGTCGCTCGTCACCCCTTCGAAGTAGACAACCGTGGAATCGGCAGACTCCGGGAACTCCATCAGGGAGAATGTCCCGGTCATTCCGGGGTGTGCGCCCCGGGTGAACGGGATCACCTGGATGTTCACGTTCGCCTGCTCGCTCGCCTCCAGCAGCCGGCGCAGCTGAGCCGCCATCACCACCGGCCCGCCGACCTCCCGGGCCAGCACCGCCTCGTCTATCACCGCCCAGAAGCTGGCCAGCTGGTCCTCGCCGGTCAGCCGGTCCTGCCGCTTGAGCCGCACCTCCACCCGGCGGTGGATCGCCTCCGCCTCGGTGTCCGGCTGGGTGCCCCGCACCACCGCCTCCGCGTACTCGCGGGTCTGCAGCAGCCCGGGCACGAACGAGGACTCCGTAGGCGCGGATCGAGAAGGCCGCCGCCTCCAGCCCGATGTAGACGCTGTAGGGGATGTCGCCGAAGTCGTTCCACCAGCCGCGCTGCTTGGACTCCCGGGCCATCTCCAGCAGGCTGTTGCGCATCTTCGGGTCGGTGACCTCGTAGAGCTCGCACAGGTCGCGCACGTCGCGCGGGCTGATGCTGCGCCGCCCGTTCTCCAGTCGACTGATCTTCGACTGGGAGACCATCAGGACGTCGGCGACCTGCTCGGCGGTCATGCCTCGTTGCTCCCGCAGGTGGCGCAGTTGCGCGCCCAGCCTTCTGCGACGGACGGTGGGGTTGCTGCTGGCGGACACGTGGACCTCCGGCGGGACCTCTTCGGTGCTGCTACTGATCGCGGGGGCGGTACGGCGGGGGCGCGGGGCGGGCGGCCGCCCGGCGCTGCGCAACGGCTCGGACAACGGGACCGACCCCCTCTTTCTCAGCAGCATGGCACCTCCGGTCGGCTCCCCGTCAGGGAATGACCCGAGCAGGCCCGGTCTGGGCGAAACTCGCACGCCGGGGCGATTTCGGTGGTAATGCGATCTGTATGCGGAGTTCGACGGCTCTGCGGTGACGGTTCCTCCGTTCCGTTCTGTTCCGTTCAGTCGCCCGGGATGTTCGAGGACGCTGTTCGAGGGCACTGGGTTCGAGGACGCTGGGTTCGAGGGCACTGGGCCGGTGGCCGGGTGCCAGTGGCACGTGCCGGGGACGACGCAGGGCGGCCGCTCCCGGCGAAGAGTGCCGGGGGCGACCGCCCGAGGGCCCTGGGGCCGTCAGTACGGCGGCCGTCGGTTCAGCGTGCGCCGACCCGGGTGGGTGCGGTCGGTGCGGTGCGGCTGCGCGGGACCTGGTCGCCGCCGCTGCGGGCGGCCGGAGCCCGCCCGCCGGGACCGTTCCGGCTCGCCTGGACGGGCAGGCCGTTCTGCACGTCCATCACGGCGTGCGCGACCATCCCGCCGAGCGGGTCGTAGCGGATCAGGTCGCGCAGGCGCGACCGTGAGGACCGGCCCTCGTTGCCGGGGTAGAGGTGCTTGCCCAGGCCGACGGCGTGGGCCAGGGCGGCCAGCGCTGCGGTCCGGGGGTCCGGCGGCACACCGGTGCGGATGGCGGTGTCGAGACGCTGCTTGATCGCAGCGTTCGTACAGTCGTCCGACGCCTGGTAACGGGTCGTCGGCAGGACCCCGCACACCTGGCCCGGAACGGCGGCGACCATCCCGCACCGCTCCAGATGGGCCAGGTAGGTCTGCCGAAGCCCCAGCCTGGGGCCGCCGATCCAGTGCGCCGCCCGCACCGGAGAGCCGCGTCGGCGCAGCAGCTCCAGTGCGTGGTCCAGGGTCGGATCGCCGGTCGGCCGCGGCAGCACCACGGCGATCCGGTCACCGTCCGGGACGATGCGTCCGGCCAGGGACAGCTCGACGAGCTGTGCCCCGGCGAGTCCGAGGTCGAGGGTTTGCGGCTGCGCTGTGGTGCCCGTGGTCGGGTCCAAGGCGAGCAGCAAAAGTTCCTCGGGAATTGTTCTACGGCTCTTGCCCATCCAAGCCTCCCCGCGTGGATGAATGACAGCGTGACGCCTCTCACACGGACTTGTCGAGTACGCCTCCGAATCGTGACCTTGGGCCGGGAACTCTTTCGGGGCACCGCCGGTGCGGGGAACCGGCGGCCGAGCGGGTGACGTCTGAGGCGAGAATGGGCCGAGTGTTCGGAATAACCGCCGGTCGGATGGGGTGTGGCGGGATGCGAACGGGCTGCGGTGGCGGAGACTGTACAGGTCGGACTCGCGGCGCGTAACCCCCGCGGGAATCCCTGCAACCCATGACGACGGACGAGAAAGAGGAGGTCGGGACAGGTGGGCGACGCCCCGGAGAAGGTGCAGGACGGGGAGCGGGAGCAGTCGTCGGCTGCCGCGGCGCCCTCGGTGGGCGAGGTCGAGGGGGGCAAGGGCGGCCAGACCGTCCACTTGCGCGTCCGGGATGTGGACAGCAAGACCACCTTCCTGCGGCTGCCCGACTCCGAGCCGGCCGAAGCCGCACCGGTGGTGGATGTGGAGAAGACGCAGGTGATGGACCCGCGTCTCGCACTCCGGGACAAGCCGGCCGATGCGGTGGACGGTGCCGCGAAGGCTGACGAGCCGTCAGATGACGAGTCGTCGAACGCGGCGTCGAACGAGCAGGTCGGCGAGGAAGCCGGCGAGGAGGTCGGCGAGGAGGCGGACGGGCCGTCGGACGAGCTGGTCGACGAGCCGTCGGAGGAGTCGTCGGACGAGCCGCCGGTCGGGAAGGCCGACGGGCCGTCGGAGGAGTCGCCGAAGGAGTCGTCGGACGCGAAGGCGGACGAGCCGTCGAGCGAGAAGACGGAGGAGGAGCCGGAGGAGGAGGCCGGCAAGAAGGCGGCCCCGGCCGAGGCTGTGGCGCCCGCCGAGCCGGTCCGTCCGGCCGAGCCCGCGCGGGTTCCGGCGGCAGTCGCCCCTGCCCCTGCCCCTGCCCCTGCCGCTCCTACTGCCCCTGCCCCTGCCCCGGCCGCGGCTCCGCGGCGGCCGGCCGCGCCGCCTGCCCCGCCGGCCGCCACCACGCCCACCCCCGCCCCGCTGTC